>JACPYZ010000071.1 GCA_016195765.1 Candidatus Curtissbacteria bacterium
TTAAAAATACAACAGTGACAACAAGTACCTTTGTGTAATTTCTATTAATCAAATCCATGGTTTTATCTACCGTCTACCTGTCTATTAATCATCTAATTTACCGCCTGAAAAAAGTTTAGTATCGAAAGAAGAAGCGCAACTAGTGCAACAACCAAAAATGCTAAGGAAATCAAAGGATCATCAAGATACTTTGAAAATGCAAATATTTGGGGCTTGTCGGCAGTTTTAGATCTTTTAAACTTTCTCATGGGCAGTTTAGCTCTAATTACAGCATATCAAAAGTAGTAAAAGTAATAAAGGTAATTGAGCTAATGAAGGCAATCTCGATATAATATTCGTCTCGGGGTGTAGTGTACCGGTAACATGCTTCGTTCGGGACGGAGAGACACTGGGTTCAATTCCCAGCACCCCGACACACAAATAACATAGAATTAACATATGAGCGACCTTAAACAGACGATAGACGAAGCACTTAACAACCACCGGTCCAAATATTTCTTCCCAGCCGAGATCACATTAACAACAACTGCGTTTGTTTCGATTGTCGGTATTATTTTAGAAACTGTCCCAAGCTTAGAAAGTTACTTTCCTTTTATTAATGTAATTGAGCTGCTAGCTGCCGTTATCTTTACTATTGAGTACGCATCTCGTATCTGGACTAGCAAGAAAAAAACCCAATACATTTTTAGTTTTTGGGGTATTACAGACTTGCTAGCTATCCTTCCAACATTACTTATTTTTATCAATCTGAGCTTTCTAAAAAGTGCTCGAACAATCAGGATGTTGAGGCTAGTTAGAATGATTCGGGTGCTCAAAATTACTAGAGAGTATCTGGAGACTCATGACCAGGCTAAATCACAAGTAGAGTTTAATAAGATAAATATTGTTATCTACTTTCTTGCTTTGTTTTCTTCAATAACAATCTTTGGTTCAGCTCTTTACCTTGCAGACGAAACTCAACCTGCTTACTCGACAATCCCATTTGGAATGCTTGAGGCTGCGAAAATACTTTTGGGTGGTCTGGGACAGGCAAACCCAGCGACAATGACAGGACAAATCATAATGCTTATTACTCGTTTTGCCGGCTTGGCACTTTTTGGGCTCCTTATTACGGTTATTGGCGGCATTTTAAACGAGTTTCTTTTTGGCAAACAACACAAATAGTTCAACGCTAGACACTCAACTTTACACGCTCCCCTCAATCGCTCTAAACTAGAGTTAATGCCCAAATTGGTTCACAGTTCAAAGTTAACAGTTCACAGAATAAAAAGATCTATAAGCCGAAAACTTCCAAGCGCCAACCATAAATCCGCGTTCACCATGATCGAGCTGATGGTTGTTATCACCATCTTGTCTATTTTGACCGGCATTGGCACTTATTCCTACAACAATGCCCAGATGAAAGGAAGAGACACCAAACGAAAACAAGACGCCGCCCAAATCAAAGCTGCATTACAGCTTTATTGGGAAGAAAATAAGGCCTTTCCACCTTCTGCGGCAAACCCTAGCCTCTGCCCAAACCCAAGCAGTGGCCCAGCGTATTCAATTTGCGCTTCTAACAATTCAGGTGGCGATAATTGGATACCAGAACTGGCGCCTTACCTTCAGAAAGTGCCTAAAGATTTAAGACAAGGATTACTGATTGATTCCGTCAAAAGCATGGCAAGTAATATAAAGCAGCAAATAAAATCCGCAACAAGCAAACTTGCTAGTGTTCAAACCATCAATGGCAAGAAGATATATTCCCAAACCAGGTCCATGGGTCAGGTTGCAGGCGCCGGTACCCAAGGCCCACTTGACCCCACCACAACCTCTACGGCCGTTGGAGCGTACTGCGCCAACCCTTGCAATTATGGCTGGACAAGTTCAAGCAACGCAGTCTCGATCAATAGTGCATTTGCTTTTGTGACACTGCCCAATAATCCCCCTACTGCCGGAAGCTACGTCTTGCTAGCCACTGGATTCGCATTTGCCATTCCCGCAAACGCCACAGTAACCGGCCTTCAAATGAACGTGATTGGACTTTCAAATGGAGCAACGATGATAACGGACAAAGACAATGTGATTTTAAAATCAGGCAATACGCTTTCTGCTAACCGCGCCAACCTTAACCATTATTGGCCCACCGCAAATCAATACTTTCCTGTGTATGGTAGTGCAGCGGACCTTTGGGGTTTAACCTGGACCCCTGCCGAAGTAAATAACAACTTTTGGGTTGGAGTTGGATGCAAAAATGTATATAGCCTAGCATCCCCAACCTGCTATATCGACGACATCCAAATGACAGTCTTCTACAGCACACCAGACCCCACAGTCACAACAGGTTCGGCAACAAGTATTACCGGCACAGCTGCCACGTTAAACGGATCTGTTAACCCCAATGGCGCATCTACAAACGCCTGGTTCCGTTGGGGCACAACTAATCCTGGCTGTGCTTCGCTTCCTAACGCCACTGGCGCTGTAAATGTTGGTGCCGGCGCAAGCCCTATTGGCACCGGTTCTACCATAGCTTATTCGGGCAGCCCGATTTACTTTTGTCTTGTTGCCCAAAGTAACGGCCCGGTGATTTACGGAACCGTCAACTCCTTTTCTTCCCAACCAGACCTGTACCTCACAAACACATCGATCCACTCAAGTGCAAATTGTTCGGATGGGTTTTGGCCACCATCGATTGCAAGCGGCAGCACAGTATACGTCTGTGCATTTATGAGAAACGACGGAAACATTACGACAGGAACATTTAGAACATCTGTTTATCGTAATCAAGCAGGACAACCGGCAACACCCAGTAGCGGTGACGGTGGTGGAAATTTCGGCCCGTATGCACCAGGCCAGCCGGGAACCAACGTGTTATTAGGTAGCTTCGCTGCCAGTAATACCGGTTGTACTTTTGCGGCCACAAATACTTACAGTTGCTACGCAGCTGCCTTTGCAGATGCTTACAATACAGAATCTGAAAGTAACGAGAGCAACAACTTTAATACCACTCAATACTATGTGACAACCGGGCTGCCAGACGCACCAACCGGCCTTACGCCAGGTACCGCCACGCCTTACCAACAAATAACAACAGGTTTCCACGGCATCAACTGGAATCCCTCAACCGGAGCAACTTCCTACCTTGTGCGCTTAAATGACGAAAGCGATGGTGTTTGGCCAGCTGTTGCCTGCGACCAAGTACCCTATACAACCACTACCCCGCAAACCGGTGATATTTGTTCTTGGACTGCATACAGCACGTTTAATACTCTGACATACAACTTCCAAGCAAATAAAACTTGGTCCTGGTGGGTTCATGCTTGCAACTCGAACGGTTGTGGCAACGCCACAGGTCTATATATGTCCACAAAACCTGCTTATGGGGTTACTTGGGGTGCAGAAAACCCGCCCACCACAATTGCTTCTGGGTCTACTATCACCACCCCAATCTCAATTACCAACGCTGGCTTTAACAGCTGGCCAAATAGTGGCGGTGCTCCTGTTAATTTTGCCTACCATTGGTATCCTAACGGTTGTGGCGGAAGTTGGATAACTTACAATGGACAACGGACAGGGCTGCCAACTACCGTGGCACCAAACAGCACTGTAAGTAGCCTAAACGTAACCATAAATGCCACCCAAGAAAGCGGCGCGGCACTGACACCGGGCACCTATTGTTTGGAATATGATTTGGTGCACGAAACTGATTGCTGGTTCAGTGGCATTGGTGCCAACTGCACAGGAGCATTAACAAAAAACAGCACAGTTACAATTGGCGCTGCCAACCCCACCGTTTCCCTAAGCGCCGCACCTCCAGGTCCATTTCCCCTAACCGGCAACAGTACACTTTCTTGGACAGTCACCAATTCCCCCACCAGTTGTGACAGAACAAGTAACCCGGCAAACGCCCAGTGGAATGCAAACGGTATTTCCGGAACAAGCAGTAACTTGACTGTTAATAACATAACCACAACAACAATATTCACTATTGTGTGCCATAAAACAGGATTTGCTGACAGTGCACCCGCTACAGTTACAATCACAATTGATACGGCCGCACCGATTATCAACAGCTTCACGGTTAATGGTACTGCCACTGCCACAATCACTTCTGGACAAAGCGCAACACTAAATTGGCAGAGTACTAACACCACTAGCTGTACAGCATCAAATGGTTGGACAGGTGCAGTCGCTGTCACCGGTACCCAATCGGTTTCACCAAGCAGCAATGCCATCTATACCCTAACTTGCAGCAAGGCAGGCTTCCCAGACGCTAGCCAAAGCGTAAGCGTTACCGTTAATCAGCCTTCGATTGCCAGCAATTCGTGTTCTTCTCAAATTGGAATCTACTGCTATGTTGCAGGTGTTCGTGATGGAACCGGCAAAATCACAAGCTATACAGTTTGGATGCAACTAGAAAATAAAAATGATCCAGAGGTTAACACTAACCCTAACGCCAAATGTAAAGACATTTCCCCAGACTCTTCCCTCTTTAATTACTGCGTGAAGAGCGAATAAAAACAGTTAACGGTTGACAGTTAACGGTTAACAGCACAAAATAAAATCAATGCCCAAAGTAGTTCACAGTTTACGGTTCTATGTTCACAGCGCAAATAATTCCGTCAACCGTCAACCAAAAACAGTCAACGGTAAATCCAAAGGATTTACCCTCATCGAGCTTCTAATCGTCATCACCATTATCGGCATTCTTGTCGCCACCGGCGTTTATTCCTGGCAAGCAGCCCAAGTAAAAGCCCGTGACGACAGACGCAAAACAGATCTTAAAGCCATTCAGCAAGCCCTGGAAAGCTATTACCAGGTTAACGGCTACTATCCTGGATGGGGAGCGCCCGGAGGTGGCTGGACCTGCGAAATTAGCAGTGCCACTTACCCACAATTCCAAAACGCTCTGCAACCAACCTATATTTCAAAACTTCCGAGGGACCCCACCGCAACTTCTGCATCCGGTGACTATTATTATGCCCAAGGATCGCCACCGCAGACATATAGCCTCTATTCTGTCTTAGAAAATACCAAAGACCCAGATTATCCTGTAACCTCTTTAAGCTCAGCATGCACTGCCGGCACAACCGTCTACCACTACAAAGTTACTAACCCCTAAAAGCGAGTGGTTAGTGTTTTAATTCTGAAAAAATGAAAAAAACGAAGTTAAAAAAGCATAGTTTAGATACAATTTCTTACACTTTGTTACTTTTAATAATAGTCCTGGGAGCCCTTGCTTACTTCAAATTCCAGCACAACCCCAGAATCCAGCTTTTAATTATTATCTATGCAACTGGAGGCTACCTTGGCTGGGCTCTTATATATCACCATTTAAAAAAGGATATTACACTTAAAACTTACCTGGAGTATTTGCTTATTGCAGCAATCGTACTAGCCGCTTCGATCGTCATCTTCTTTCGTTAAGTAAACTAATACTTTCTTTTCTAATGTTTACATGGGAGGGCGTTGATGCCGTTGCTGTTGTTCGCAAAATGGCTGGTGCCACAAACGGTAGGAATGCCGATTTAGGCTCAATTAGAGCTGATTTTTCGGTATCAACATCTGCCAATATCGTTCATGTTTCCGATAGCGAAGAGTCAGCAACAGAAGAAGTTGCCAGATTTTTTGACCCGAGCGAAATTTTTGATTGGGACAGACAAATTGCTCCATATATCTACGCAGACGACGAACTTTAAATTCTTCTGGTTTAAATATGAACTTTACAGACGCTTTAAATAGTGTCAGTGCCATGGCTCTATACGTTGAGCAACTGCCATAATTACCCATACTTGATACTTTATCCTTAATCCTTAATACTTAATTTGTGGCTGCCAGAAATTTTCATCACCATTTTGTTCCGCACGTTCATGACGGTGAACAACACCAAGCCCATGCGCTTTCGCACTTTGCCCTTTTCGTTTATCTGCAGCTTGTAATATTTGCAGGGCTTTTGTTTTTAACAGTCCACATAGGTCCACCTAAAATTTTGGGCGCTGTCAACTTTTCTGCCAAACAGATTATCGATTTAACAAACGATAAAAGAAAAGAAAACGGCTTAGGACAACTTACAGAAAATCAAAACCTAGATAAAGCAGCAGAGGCAAAAGCACGCGATATGTTTGCAAACGATTATTGGGCCCACTATAGTCCTCAGGGAAAATCTCCATGGGATTTTATAAATGCTTCTGGTTACAAATATGTTTTTGCAGGTGAAAATTTAGCGCGAGATTTTGATGATGCCAAATCTGTAGTTGATGCTTGGATGAACTCACCATCTCACAGAAGCAATTTGCTCGATCATAACTTTCGCGAAATTGGTGTTGCTATCGAAGACGGAAAATTGGGTGGTCGCGAAGGCATACTGGTCGTACAAATGTTCGGTTCAAACAAAGTAACACCAGCAGAAGTTGCAAGCCCACCAGAAAAAACTCCAGTTCAAGAAACGGTGAATCCCAATCCTAAAATACTACCTGCAAATAATTTTGCCTATGCCAAGTACACAATGTTTGGAATTCTGGCAGCCGTGTTTTTACTCTTTGTAACAGAACTGGTCGCCGCGATGAGAAAAGAAAACATCGTGCTGCGTGGCCAAATTGTTGCCCATATTTTACTTCTAGGATTTGTCTTGATGGTTTTGTGGTACAGCGCCAGCGGAGCAATAATTTAATAGAATCTTTTCTCTTAAACCTTTAACAATTTCTCAAACCTCGCTGAATCCTTGAAAGGACCGATGACGGCAAGATTTAATTTCGACTCTGTCACCAAAAACTGCGCCATTCTTTGGATATCTTCGGCAGTTACTGCATCTATTTCGCGAATGTATTCTTCGAGTTGTCTAATTCTGGTTTCGAACAGTTCGTCGCTACCATAACCCAAGGCAACCGACCTGGAATCTTCCCAAGAAAGCGCTAAGCCACCCTTAATGTATTCCTTGGCTTTGTTAAGTTCGCGCTCTGTGACTTTGTGATGAGCAATTGTTACGAATTCTTCCAATATGTATTTAAGAGCATCGTCTATTCTTTTGAGATCAACCCCAGCCGAAGCGGCTAACGTTCCGGTGTCGTGATAACCATCGTTGCCTGCCCGCACATAGTAAGCAAGCCCGTGTTTTTCGCGCACATTTACAAATAAACGCGAACTCATTCCCCCGCCCAGAATTGTGCCCAGAATCGCCAGATTATAACGGTCCGGATGGGTTGCTGGTAAACCTCGGAAACCAACAACCAAATGCGCTTGGTCTGTATCTTTATATTGAATCGCCAGTTGTGGTTTGCTTTGCTCTTCTATAACTGGCAAGAATGGTGGCGCGATCCCTTTTATATTTTTTCCGTAATATTTATTGACTAAATTAATTGTTTGCCCATGGTCAAAATGCCCGGCAATTGCCAGAACCAAATTGCTTGGTACATAGCGAGCCGCAACGTAATCACCAAAATCTTGTTTTGAAACTTTGCGAATAACATCTTTTTCCCCGCCTATATCCCAACCCAAAGGCTGGTCTCCCCACAACACATGCTCGTAAATTTCCGCCACGCGCCTTGCCGGCGTGTCTTGATAAAGATTAATTTCTTCGATGATGACGCCTCTTTCCTTTTCGATTTCTTTTGCATCGAACTTGCTGTTCCATAACATGTCAGAAAGCATGTCCAAAAGCAGTGGCAAGTGTTGGGAAGCTGCCTTAATGTGGTAGGCCGTTGATTCTTTGCCTGTAAATGCATTGTAGTCAGCACCAATTGCATCCAGTTCATGAGAAATATCCAAAGCAGACGGCCTCTTGTGAGTACCTTTGAAAAACATGTGTTCCAAAAAGTGGGAAATGCCGTTAGTTTGTTTTGTTTCGTAGCGACTACCGGCACCACACAAAACAATGGCGGTTACCGATTTAAAAGATGTGAGTGGCGCAAGAACTACCCGAAGGCCGTTTGGCAAAGTAAGCTTTTCAAATTCTTGAGTGTTATTCATAAATAATTAGAAATTTAGAGAGCCTATTGAATCTCGACGTCTTCAACATCCCAACTGTAATCGTCAAAGATTGTTAAAACACCAAAACGCGGACCCTGAAAGTTCCGCGCAGAAGTTACAGCTCCGATCGTGGTCATTTTAACACTTCCGTTTGGCGAATTGAAATTGGCAAAAAAATGTAAATCACCAGAAAAATAGCCGTCTGCTTTCTTTTGTTCGAGCAACTTCACTAAATCTTTTGCTTGTTGGGCAACTGCAGGTGTCACTGAACCCATGATATGAGTGCTTTGCGGGTGAAACGGCACCATATGGGCAAAAACCAAGTGTAATTTAGCACCTTGCGAAAGATCCTCTTCTAACTTTGCCCAATCGGCATTACTAATGCCTTTATATATATCACTATTATCTAATATAACAATCTGTATCCCTTCTTCTTGAAAAACGTGTGTCGAAGAACCAAAAACAGACCAGTAATTATCGTGCGCTTCTCGCGTCGCTTCGTTTACACCTACCTGGGCTTCTTCGTTTATCTGTTTGTTGCGCCCATCCCACAAATCGTGATCCCCCGCTGTTGTGTAAACCCGCTGGACGTTTAAAGTTATGGATAATATAAAAAAGGCTTAAAAGGGCAAAGGCTGCAGCCAGAAGAATTAAAACAACTCTCTTCACAAAAGGATTTTACCACTAAGTGGATCCCAAACCTAAGCATTTTGGGCAGCTTCGGCCTTGCGCATACCTGCCACCTGTTGCATCAGTTTAAGATCGTGTATGAGCACAAAATCACTACCCATCGCCGCGTATTGCAGAAATTGAGGAAATGAATTAATAACCCAAGCCTGAACAGACATGCCAAGCCTGTGAATACCTGTATCTGGCATCAGAAGCTCGTCCATCACATCATAAGCATGCAAGTAAGCATTAACTTCTGCTGTATTTAATTCGAGTGGTAGTTCAGGAAGGAGTTTATGCAAACGTTGTTCGTATTGAAATACATTCGCCGTTGCAACAATATCGGCAATTGGTATTCCACTTGCTTGAACAATATCAATGAGCGCAGGTTCAAGTGCGGGCTCGGAATACTTTAAATCTATTTTAACTCCAATTCGTTTTCCCGTCCTTTGACGATAGTCAGCAACCAAGGTAAGAGCATCTCGCAGCGGTAAAATATTTTCCCCGCTTGGCTCACCGTTTGTTAACCTAAACTCCACACCCTGCAATTGATCCTCTGTAAAATCTGTTGTATACCCAGTTGCAAAAGTCGAAACATCCAAAAGCCTGTCATGAGCTGCCAACCAGCCATCGCGACAAGGAACCAAATCTATTTCTACAACATTAACACCAAGTTCCATTGCTTCAAGAATTCCGCTACGGGTATTTTGGCCAAAACCACCTGCAATGTCTTTTGTCTTTGAACCACCATGACCAACAATTTGTGGCAAACCCTCGAGCCGAACTTCTGGCCGCAGGGATTGCAACTTGTTATCGTCTTCAAGTGCAAATGGTTCCTCGGTAAAAGTCTCCCAAAGCCTTCGCGTGTGACGCGATACCTCTCCATGCAAAAACAAGGCCTCAATACTGCCTGGATCCAAATGTTTGTAATCTTCTAAAAGTATTTTTAAAGATGTGCCAACAACATGCCTTTGGGTAGGGTGCAAAAAAACTCTTTTTAAAGGAAACTCGGTGTCATGATGCATGTAATTTGTAGCATAGGGCTGGTTTTTCCAATAATCGCGGTCAAAACTCAGAGGACCAACTTTTAAACCTGTCGCATTAAAAAATACTATATTACCATCTGTCTGTTTGAGAACGTTAACAACCTCAGAAGGACTGTTGTGAACATTATGTTGAATGGGAATAATACCAATATCCAAACCCAAAACCTTACCAATAACATAAGGCACTACAAATTTGTTGTATTCCCTGGAAACTGGCATTGAATCACAAATCGACTGCGTAAGCTCGATAATGCCTTCAATCGAAGCTTCTTCTATTTGAGCACATTTTTCAAGAGATTCATCGTACCTATGAGCAAGTTGAGACTTTATTACAGATATTAAAGCAGAATAATCTTCTGATTCTTGTATTTTGACCAGAACATCAAAAAACTTTTCTCGCGCAAGCAGTGGAAATTCCTCAAAAACACTTTCGGGGTCAAACTCTGTATCGCCCCCATTAAGCACATTAAAAATCACTTCCGTTGAAGAAAGATCGGTGCCTTTGGTTGGGTCTATAATTGGAGCAAGTATTGCAGTTTCCCCACCATTTAACGCAACCAGCGCCATTTCCCTTCTGACACCATCACTTACAACGTCCTTCAAAGTTTTTGCATAAATTATGTGTTGGAGCTGACCAATAATACCTTCTGCTGTCAGTTCGTCGAAAGCAACAACGTGATCAACAACATCTACTGCCCCAAGTACAGCCATACGCTCTACCAAAGGATGAACGGGATGCAAAACATCAAAAACTCCAGTAATCACGACTACCTTCTTGCCATGGTCTTGATAAGAACCAATCATATCCGGCAAATCTGCTGCTCTAACATATTTACCTTCTCTGGTTTCCATCCTTTCGAGCCCAGCTTGGTAGGCAGATTTTCCTCTGCGAATGCGCTCTCTGGTAGTTGCCCCTACTGCGCCACTTAAATAATGAACGTTGCTGAAAAAAGACGCCTCACGATCTGGCAGCGAAATATTCTGCTGTGCTTGGGCATCTACAACATAATCAACAGAACTTAAACGGGAAAGAAAATGGTTAACTCCTTGCCGAGCGGCCAGCGACGTATCATGATAGTTACTGGCACAAACTGCCAAAGGCAAGCCTAAACCTCTTATCTGCCGCAGCGCATTAACAAATCGCCAGTCGAACTGAATTGCACCAGAAAGTTCAACATATCTAACTTGGTGCTGCGAAATTGCTTGTCCTAATCCCTCTGGAGAAACTATCCTTGAAGGTAAGGGGTCGATCACAGAAAAATCACCCTGCCAATTAACTTCCGGCACGGCGCCATTTAAACGCGCAGACAAAGAATCGAGTTCTATGTTTGACACTTTATTTATAAATCCTAAAGGTGACAGGGGGCATTGGTGCTCGCTCTTACCAACAAAAAAGAGCCCTTTCTCAGTAAAGGCCCCTATAGTTTCGGGTCATTCTGCCTTGGATGTTAGGAGCAATAATACTACTTCTAGGCCTATTGTCAAGAAGACTACATTTTCGCGGGTGCGGAGATGCCAAGAAGATTTAGGGTATTTGCCAAAGTTATGCGTGTCGCCCCTACCAGGCCGAGCCTAGCACGCGTCATTTCTTCGTTTTGCGAGTCTAGTACTTTGCAGTTTTCGTAGAACTTATGAAAGCTATCTGCCAGCTCTGTTGCGTAAGTGGTTAAGGCATTAACGGCAAAGGTCTGCGAGATATCTTCGACAAGCTCTGGCAACCTTGCGATTTTCCTAATTAGATTAAGTTCGTAGTCGGTCGCAAGTAGTTGGTAGTCAATCTCTCCTTTGGCAATCCTCGATTCTTCTTTGGCCATAATCGAGCTTATCCTCGCATGTGCATATTGAACGTAGAAAACCGGGTTTTTGCTGGATTTCTCTCGCGCTAAATCTAGATCAAAATCTATATGGGAATTCGCATCATGCATAAGGATAAAAAAGCGCACGGCATCGCTGCCTACCATCTCAATTACTTCCCGCGCTGTTACAAAGTTACCAGAACGCTTGCTCATGGCAATAACTTCGCCCCCCTTTTTAAAACGCACCCATTGGTAAAGAATTACATGGAAAATAGAAACGTCCCCACCCAAAGCTTTGATAACTGCCTGCAGCCTAGGCACATGGCCATGATGGTTAGCACCGAAGATATCAACAACCAAATCGTCGCCTTCTGCAAATTTAATCTTATGGTAGGCAATATCGTTACTAAAGTAGGTGTAACTACCATCGGTTTTAACCACAACCGTTTCGCGATCTTTTAAGAATTCATCGTTGGGTGCAAACCAACGAGCACCGTCTTTTTCCTTGATAAATCCCTTCTTATCCAGTTCCGCAATTGCCCTTTCTGTATCACCACTTTGCACAAAGCCAGATTCTGGGTAGACTTTATCAAACTTAATACCCATGGCCTCGCAATCTTTAAGAGTTTCGTCTAACATCATGTCGACCGCTAGCTTGCCAGCTTCTGCTGGGGTTTTAAAATCACCAATTTTCTCGATAATTTCTTTTATGTATTCGCCTTTGTATTCCTGATCTTCTAACTTTTGGCCTTTTGCAACATTCGCAATCGTTTCGCCGAGTTTTTGAACCTGGCCACCAATATCGTTATGAATATATTCCCGAAGCACTTTATAACCACTGGCCTCGAACACTCGTGCGAGGGTGTCCCCAAGCGGGCCCCCGCGCGCATTGCCAAAGTGCAAAGGACCAGTGGGGTTGGCAGAAACAAACTCTACTCTCGCCTTTTTCCCTTTACCTAGATTATTAGAGCCATAATCTTTAGTCTCTTTAAGAACCTTTTCAACTTCCTTTTGCCAAACTTCGGCTTTTACGAATATATTCACAAAACCAGGTCCAGCCACTTCTACTTTTTCGATGTAGCCTTGTTTTTGCAGACTACCGGCCAGTTTCTTCGCAATCTCAGTTGGGTTCTGCTTAGCTTGCTTGGCAAGCTTCATGGCAAGATTGGTCGCAAAGTCCCCGTTTTTAGCATCGTTTGTCCTTGCGAGATCAACTTCTAGCTCGTCAGTTGTAAGTTGTAAGTTGTCAGTTGTTTGTCTTACGTCCTTTTTAATTTGGTCACGAATATTCATCTTTTTAGGTTCAATTGGAAGTATATCATCTACAATGTTACAATTCGCCCCTAAAACATGGCAGAACACGAAGCTAGAAGATTTGAGCTGGCACCCCAACCAATCCCAGGTAGAGAAAGAGTCGTAGTTGCAAGAATTAAAGACCTTCAAAGCGGCCTTACCCAAACAATTGATGGTTCACAGGTCAGTACCGAAAACGCAACTCATCATGCCGCGATAGTTATTGGCTTAACAAGCATGCGGCCAGGTTTTCAGTTTGTAGATTCAATACACACTAGTTATTTTAGACAAACAGTATTTTTCCAGGACGGACCAAAAGTTGACGATGC
>JACPYZ010000067.1 GCA_016195765.1 Candidatus Curtissbacteria bacterium
AAGTGCCTCCATCTCGGCTCCCACATCTACCACATTCATGCCAGCCCTTGACGCAATTGCTGCACCTCGCGAGTTTATAAGATCTTGAGCAAGTTGTGGAAAATGATCTTGCATATTTTCTTCCCACCAAGCATTTAATGCTGCTTGCCTCTGGTCAGGAGTATAAGGCGTGCCAGTGTTTCTTGCTGTTACGAACCTGCCTCTACGTTTGTCTTCAACCGGTTGTGCTGTGCCAAATAGTGGTGGTTGTTTTTCCATCGAGCGAAATTATATCACTAGATCTTAAAATCCGGCGTTTTTGATGTGACGCAATTTGGCGATTCTTTTCATGCAAAAAGAAAATCGAGGTTGTAAGATTTGCGATGAATTTTAGAGAGGCCGTAAATTTTTATGGCTTGCTGGTGTTCTCTTGTGCCATAGCCTACATGGTTGTTGAACCCGTACTTTGGATAATGTTTGTGCAGATTTTTCATCAAGTTGTCTCGGTAAACTTTGGCAATAACAGAAGCCGCGGCAATAGAAGCACAAATCTTGTCACCGTTTTTTATAGCCTGCTGACGCTTTTTGGAAATATGCTTGATGTAAAAAGCGTCGATCAGGGTAAAGTCGGCTTTAGGATTTATTGTATTTAACACTTTACGAAAAGCGACATTTGTTGCTTTGGTTAGGCCTATTTTGTCGATGACTTGAGATTTAATTTCTACAATCGAATAAGCTTTTGCAGTTTTGATGATTAGTTCTGATAGATTCTCTCTTTGGTTTGCAGGGACCAGTTTTGAATCGCGCAGATTATCTGGTTGTTTAAAGTTCTGTGGCAAAATAACACCGGCAACAACCAAAGGCCCGGCCCACGAACCACGACCAACTTCGTCTATTCCACAAACATTTATAAAACCTTTTTTCCAATAAGAAGTTTCTAGGGCCAGAGTAGGTTTGATCACAGCGTTTAAATATTACGCCGCTTAACTATTTTTTGCTAGCCTTTTTTCGAAGATGATAAAGCTTTGCTCTTGATACTTCGTTGCTTTTAATAACTTGGATTTTTTCAATCGCTGGTGAATTTAAGGGGAAAATTCTTTCAATTGCCACCTTCATGGTACCAACTCTTCTAACAACGAAAGTTTTGTTGTCGCCTTCGCCACGAAAGCTAATAACTGTGCCTTCAAACGGAGTAGCGTGAACTTTATTTTCTTTGGGGTCACGCGTAATTACTTTTATTAAGTCTCCGACTTTAAAAATTGCCTGGTTTGCCATTGGGGAATTATATCAGCTGACAGCCTAAAGCATCAAGTTCGATTTTAAGGGTGCTGTCGGGACTAACTCCAAAAGGCACCGGAATTTTTCTGGCTTCGCCGTTTTTTGATGGAAGAGATAAATAGGCTGGTACTGGACCACGGTTTGCCTTTAGAATTTCGTAGATTTTAGAAAGAAGAATTCGATCGGCTTCGCCTGGGATTGCGATTTCTACATATTCGATGGTTGCCTGCTGGAGCGTGGCACTGTTTATCGAACTTATATCTTCTGCGATTATGACTCTGGATTGTTCGTCTGCTTCCAGTTTTCCTGAAATTATTATAATTTGGTCAGGTGCCAGAAAGCTTTTGGCCGCTGCATAAACCCTTGGGAAAACAATTACTTCGATACTACCAGTGGTGTCTTGGACTTTTAGAAAACACATTTCTTCCTGGCGAACTTTGGTGAGGGTTTTGCGCATGCTAGCTATAATTCCACCTAATTTTAAGTTTTTAGTCGAATGATTTTCAGCGTCGATTTCGGAAATGGTGGATGTGGTTATTTGCGAAAGTCTATCTTGGAACTTTGCTAGTGGATGTTCTGTTAAATAAAAACCGAGTAATTGCCTTTCCCAAGAAAGAATTTCTTCTTTTGGCGCTTCTGCCGATGTATGCAGGTCGATACTGAACATCGAAGAAGTCGATTTTGTGTTTTCCATTTCGTCTTCACCAAAAAGCGTGCTTTGGCCCGTTGCAATGGTACGGCTCAAGCTGACACCAGAATTTTTTATTTCATCAAGAACCTTGAGCATGGCACTTCTTTTTCCAAAAGCATCCATACCACCTGCCTTAATTAAGCTTTCGAACGTCTTACGGTTTACAACTCTTAAGTTAACTCTTCTGACAAAATCATCTAAAGTTTTATATTCCCCGTTTAAATCTCTTTCTGTAATAATTGCTGCAATTGCCGCATGACCAACGTTTTTGATTGCCGAAAGTCCAAAACGAATGCCCCTTTTGCCGCCTGAGTCTTCGATGGAAAAGCCCGTGTTGCTGGCGTTGATGTCTGGTGGCAAAACCGGAATTTTAATTTTGGCACATTCGGCAACTGCTGCTGCGATCTTATCAGCGTCGTCTGCTTCTGCGGTCATGACGGCTGTCATAAACTCGACCGGGAAGTTGGCTTTCATATAGGCTGTTTGATATGCAATCACAGCATAAGATGCCGCGTGAGCTTTGTTAAATCCGTAAGCGGCAAATGGTTCGATTAATTTAAACAAACCTTCGGCTTTTTCCTGAGTCATACCATTGTTCACAGCACCTTCCACAAATTTTTCCTTTTGCTTGGCCATTTCCGCTGGGATTTTTTTACCCATGGCTTTTCTAAACTTGTCTGCTTCTTCCCAGTTATAGCCGGCAATGTTAATGGCGGTTGTTAAAACATCATCCTGATAAACAATGACGCCATATGATTGGTCAAGATATTCTTCCATTCTTGGGTCGTAGTATTTAATTTTTTTGGCGTTGTGTTTTCTTTCGATAAATTCCGGAATGGAGTTCATGGGACCTGGTCTAAATAAGGAAATCATGGCCATGATGTCGAAAATATTGGTTGGCCTTAGTTCTTTTAGATATCTAGTCATGCCAGTTCCACCCAGTTGAAACAAGCCCATGGTTTCACCTTTGGCTAAAATTTCAAACGCTTTTTTATCATCAAGTGGAATTTTGGAAAGATCAATGTCGAGCCCGTTTGATTCTTTTACGATTTTTACCGATTGTCCAAGAATCGAAAGGTTACGAATTCCCAAAAAATCCATTTTAACCAAGCCAACTTCTTCGACGTCGTGCATTTCAAACTGGGTGATAATTTTTTCTCCAGTCGTTTCTTTTTGCAGTGGTGTGTAATTGGTCAAAGTTGTTGGCGCAATCACAACGCCTGCTGCATGAACCGAAACGTGTCTGGCGTTTCCTTCTACTTTTTGGGCCAAATCCAAAAGCTCTTTGGTTTCTGCGTCTTGGTTGTAAAGAGCTTGAAGTTCTTTGTTCTGTTTTTTGGCAATTTCAATAGACATGGGGAACCCTTGGGCACCCAATGGGATCATTTTGGCAATTCTGTCTGCTTTGCTATAAGGCCAACCTAAAACTCTGGCAACATCGCGGACGGCGCCTTTGGCCATCATGGTGCCAAATGTACCGATCTGCGCCACTTTATCGTGGCCATATTTTTCGGTGACGTAGTGAATCACTTCGTCCCTTTGATTATCGGCAAAATCGGTATCAATATCAGGAAGAGACGGTCTATAAAGATTTAAAAAACGCTCGAACGGTAATTTAAAATAAAGCGGATTAACATTAGTAATGCCGATTGAGTAAGAAACCAAACTTCCGGCGGCAGAACCACGGGTTGTAGAAATTATTCCGTTGTTGCGGGACCAGTTAACAAAATCGGCAACGACCAAAAAGTATGTGGAGTAGCCTTTTTTAGAAATTACAGAAAGTTCATAATCGAGTCTTTCTTCCATATCTTTGGTCACTTTGGGTGCTCTTTTTTTAATTCCGTCGTAGGTGAGTTTCCTTAAATATCCATCTGCGGTTTCACCAGCTGGAACTTCAAAAAGTGGGAAGGCAAACTTCCCCAGTTCGATTTCAATATTTGCCTTTTCGGCAATTTTTACAGTGTTTTCGATAGCCTCTGGCATGTCTTCGAACAACTTGGCCATCTCGTCCCCGGTTTTAAGAAAATATGTTGGAGAATCAATCATTCTTAACCTTTTGGTTTCGGCAATTGTTTTCCCTGTTTGAATGCAAACAATAGCGTCTTGGGCCTGGGCATCGCCCGCTGCTACGTAATGAAGATCGTTGGTTGCTGCTACCAGCAAATTCAGTTCTTTGCCTAGTTTTTTGACTCCTTCGTTAATCTTTTTTTCTTCTTTGGCCATCCTGTCTAGTTCGTTATAGATTTCTGTACCTGGGGTGTGGGCCGTTCTGAATTCTGCAAACTGATGTCTTTGAACTTCTAAAAAGAAGTTGTCTTGGCCAAAAATATCTACGTATTGATTTGCAACTTTCTTTGCTCCTACGAAATCGCCACCCACAAGCAATCGCGAGATTTCCGAAGAATTACAGCCAGAAAGGGCCATTAAACCGTCGGCGTGGGCTTTTAAAGTTGCTTTATCGACTCTGGGGCGGTAATAGAAACCTTCAAGATGAGAGATTGTGACAAGTTTAAGCAAATTTTTGTAACCTTCGCTGTTTCTGGCAAGAACGGTCAAATGATAATATTCCTGGTCACGACCGGCTTCTTTGTCTGTTAAGGCTCTTTTGGCTAAGTACATTTCGCAGCCGATTACTGGGTTAATTCCTTCTTCTTTGCAGGCTTTATAGAATTTAACGGCGCCATAGAGTGAGCCATGGTCGGTAATTGCCAGATGCTTTTGGCCAAGTATTTTGGCTTGCGAAACTAGTTTTGGGATTTTAGAAAGACCATCCAGAAGAGAAAATTCGGTATGGACATGGAGGTGAGCAAAATCAGTCATTTGGCATCAATCAGTTTAACTGTTTAGCCTTACTTTTTCAATTTAGATTTTCTTTACTTTTTAATTTTTTTAACTAGTAGGTCTGCTGCTGTTTTTGGATCAGCTTTTCCCTGCGTTTGACGTTGGATTTGGCCAATTAAATAACCAAATACTTGTTCTTTGCCAGCTTTGTACTCGGCAACTACTTTGTCGTTTTGCTTAATAACCATTTCCACTACTTCCTCAAGTTTGTCGGTAGTTATGGCTTCGACGCCGAACTCTTTGATTAACTCTTGGGCATTTTTACCGCTGGTGATCATCTTCTCGAATATTTCTTTGGCGCTTGCGGTTGTTATTTTGCCTTCGTCTGTTAAAAGTAAAAGTTCGGCAAGGGAAGCTGGCACAAGGTTCAAGGAAGATAAAGGTGTTTGGGATTCGTTGAGTCTGCGCAATAGCTCACCAATTATCCAATTGGCTATTCTTTTGGGCTCTCCTTTGGGGTAGGCCTTGACTGTGTCTTCGAAAAAGGCGGCGAGATCAATGTCTGTTGTCAGCAGCGCACAGTCGTAAGTAGAAAGTTGATAGTCGCGGATAAACCTGGCGCGTTTTTCGTCTGGCAACTCTGGCATGTTAGCTTTTAATTCTGCAACGTATTCTTTGGTGAACAAATAAGGAGGCAAGTCGGGTTCAGGAAAATATCTGTAGTCGTGGGCCATTTCTTTGGCTCGCTGCGAAAAGGTTTTGTTTTTAATCTCATCCCATCCCCGTGTTTCCAAAGCAGGGGTTTCACCCTTTTCCAGTATTTCTGTTTGACGAGTAATTTCGTATTCGATGGCTTTTTGTACAAAGCGGAATGAATTAATATTTTTCAATTCCACTTTGTATTGCGGTAAATCGTTTGACCCAGCCGGTCGGAGCGAAACATTCGGCTCGATTCTCATGCTGCCTTTTTCCATATCGCAATCAGAAATTCCTAAATAACGAGCAATCTGCTGCAGCTTTTGGGCATAGCCTTTGGCAACATCGCTGCTATGGATCTGGGGCTCAGAAACAATTTCGACAAGTGGCACACCGCTTCTGTTAAAATCGATCAGCGAGACTTTCTTGTTTTCGACTTCCGCGTGAGCCAACTTACCCGTATCTTCTTCCATGTGGGCACGAGTGACATCTATCTTTACTGTTTCGCCGTTTACATCAAATTCTATGTAGCCTTTCAGTGAAAACGGTTCCTGATATTGGGAGATCTGGTAACCTTTGGCAAGATCTGGGTAAAAATAGTTCTTACGATCAAATTTACTACTCAAAAGATTTTCACAGTGTAAAGCGATCCCCAATTTTTGGGCCGACGCTATTGCTACCTTATTTGCAACTGGCAGTGCGCCGGGTAAACCCAAACAAACTGGGCAAGTATGGGTGTTCGGATCGGCACCAAAGTACTCTGCAGAACAACTGCAAAACATTTTGCTTTTGGTGTTTAACTCGATATGGATTTCGAGGCCTATGACTGGTTCGTATTTCATATTTTAGGTCGCTCCTTATAAAGTTGCGCTTCTTGTTCGTGTGCAAAACCTATTTGATAAAGCTGCTTTTCGGTAAAATCTGGTCCAATTATTTGCATGCCAACTGGTAACCCGTCGATAAATCCTGCTGGTATGGCAAGAGACGGAACGCCTGCCAAATTCATATTGACGGTATAAATATCGGCAAGGTACATCTGCAGCGGGTCGTTTGCTTTTTCTCCAAATTTAAAAGGCAGAGTTGGGGAAACAGGTGCGATTATGCAATCTACTTTTTCAAAAGTTTTTGTGAAATCTTCACGAATCAACCTTCTTACCTTCATGGCTTTTAAGTAATAAGCATCGTAATAGCCGCTAGAAAGCGTAAACGTCCCAAGGATGATCCTTCGTTTGGCTTCAGACCCAAAAGCTTCACGACCGCTTCCGTATCTTATACCGTCATAGCGAGCCAAGTTAGAAGAAACTTCGGAAGGTTGAATGATGTAATAGGTGGCTACTCCGTATTCAGTGTGGGGTAGGCTAACATCCACAATTTCTGCGCCCAGACTTTCCAACTTTTTAACGGCATCCATTATTACTTTTTTTATCTTTGCATCAAGTCCTTCGAAATATTCTTTGGGAATGCCAATTTTTATGCCCCGCACTCCCCTTTCAATATCTTGGGTGTAATCTATAACGGCTTCTGTAGAAGTTGTTGAGTCCATTTCATCGTGGCCTGCTGTAGCGTTAAGAATCAGTGCGCTGTCGTAAACGGTTTTTGTTAAATGGCCAATGGAATCCAAAGAAGAAGCCATAGCCACAATTCCATACCGTGATACCCTGCCGTAAGTTGGCTTGAGGCCAACCAGGTTGCAAAAGCTTGCAGGCAAGCGAATAGAACCACCAGTGTCTGTTCCTGTTGCTGCCATGCACATATCTGCAGCCAGCGCTGCTGCCGAACCAGAAGAAGAACCACCCGGCACTCTTGTGACGTCGTAAGGATTAAGAGTATTGCCAAAATCAGAATTTTCGCCACTGCCACCATGGGCCCAAGCGTCGTGATTGGTTTTGCCGACGAAAACTACGTTGGCATCTTTTAATCTGGTAACTGCCGTTGCATCGTAAACTGGAATGTAATCTTCTAAGACTTTAGACGCTGCCGTTGTTTTGATTCCATTTGTAAGGTAATTGTCTTTTAAGCCGATTGGTATACCAGCAAGAGGCGAAAGTTGCTGGTTGTCTGCAATCAGTTCATCTACTTTTCTCGCTTGCTCTTTTGCAATATCTTCTGTGATTGTTATAAACGCATTTAGTTTTTTGTTAAACTTTTGCGCACGGTCTAAATAAGCTTCAGTTAACTCGGTTGCTTTAACCTGTTTTGCTTTAAGCTGCTCCCCTGCTTCTTTAATGGTGAGTTGAGTTAAATCTATCATTCGTTTTCTTGGAAAATTGCGTCGACTTCAAAAAAACCATTGTGAATTTTGGGAGCATTTTTCAAAGCATCTTCTTGTGATAGAGACGGTTTTGGTTCATCTTCTCTGGATACGTTCTGCAGACCTGTGATGTTGCTAATTGGTTCTACCTTTTCGGTATTTAGTTTTTGGAGATCTTTAAAATAGTCGAGGATTGCAGAAAGCTGTTTCTCAAAATCTTTTTCTTCCTTGGGTGTCAGCTTCAAGTTGGCAAGTTTCGCCACATGTGCAATATCGATCTTCATGCTCACATTATAACTGAAATTTAATTAAAAACAGACAAATTGTTAGCCAGAACTACCCTGAGAATAGATGCTGATTTAAAAAAGAGGACCCAACAAAGAGCCCTGGAAGAGGCTACGACCCAACAGGAAATCTTTAACAAGGCGCTCGAAGACTATTTGCAGCCGAAAGACGCAAAGAAAGAGGCTGAGGGGAAAACCCTTGAGCCTGAGCGAGTAAACGCGCGCGCCGACATTATCGAACTGATATTTAGCTCTTTAGACATTGAATCCCGCGGTTTTATAAACAAAGGAGATTTAATAGATGCCCTCTCTTTTCGAGGAATTCTGGATGATGATATTCGTATTAAAGATGTAGTCCAAGCACTAAATAGTCACAAGGATAAAGATGTACCTCTGCCCGTTTTTCGAAAGATTGTAAGCCCTTATATCACAATTATTGAAAAGGCGCTGACCGGCAGTTTGACAATCCCGGATTTTACGAATTTTTGCAGCTTTATTACGAACCTCTACAATAGAACTCTGCAAAATAAAGATGGTGAAGTTTCGGACTATATACCCGAACTTAAAAACGTTAATCCTTCAAATTACGCAATTTCTATCTGCACTGTGGATGGTCAGAGGTTTAATTTGGGCGATTGTAAAATTCCCTATCTTGCTCAGTCCACAGCAAAGGCTATTAATTATTGTCTTTCTCTTGAAGAGCATGGTGAAGAAGAAGTTCACAAAAAAATTGGCCGCGACCCCTTAACAAGGGGTTCAGATCAGCTTAAGCTTAACAGCGCCGGGCTCCCCCACAATCCACTAACCGCTGCAGGCGCCATTATGGTTGCTTCTCTAATCGGGCAGGAGCTAACGGTTCCGGAGCGATTTGAACTAGCGCAGAAAAAATGGAAATCCCTTGCCGGGGGCATTGTTTCAGGGTTTTCCCAAGCTGCTTCCGATTCGTCAAAGCGAGTTGCAGACAAAGACCTGGCTCTGGCGTACTTTATGAGATTAAATAAATTATTCCCTAAAAATTCTAATTTAGAAGAGTATCTTGATTTTCTCTTTAACACTATGTCTATTGAGACGACAACAGAAGCACAAGCCGTGATTGCGGCGACCCTGGCCAACGGCGGAGTTTGTCCAACAAACGGTGAAGCAGTGCTCAAGCAGCAAACAACCAAAAATTGTCTTTCGTTCATGTATTCTTGCGGGATGGAAGATAACTCGAGTGAATTCGCATTTTCAATTGGTCTTCCTGCAAAAAGTGGCGTTTCTGGATCTATTATGATCGTAGTTCCCAATGTTATGGGTATTGCTATTTATTCCCCAAGAGTTGACGGCGATGGAAATAGCGTAAAGGGCCTTGATCTATGTAATAAGCTCATTCAAAGATTCAATTTCCATATGTATGATCAAAAAATTCAAAATTTGGTCAAAATTGATCCACGGCTTCTCAAAAACGAAAATAAAATGCAGGGCGTTATGGCGGTTTGTGCAGCAGCTAGCCAAGGAGACTTGTATGAAGTCCAACGACTGGAAGCCAATGGTGTGGCGCTTGACGAAGGAGATTATGACGCAAGAACTGGCATGCATTTGGCGGCTGCAGAAGGACATGAAGAAGTTGTGCGTTACTTTATAGAAAAAAAGGTTGACGTTAATCCTAAAGACAGATGGGGCGGAACGCCTCTTAACGATGCGATGCGTGCTAATCACGCAAAAGTTGTAGAGCTACTAGAGAAGAATGGAGCAAAATTATGAAATCGGATATTAAGACCACCGGAGTCATGGCATTAGACTGGGCCGCTTTCCAGGGCGACTTGCATGAAATACAAAGACTAATTGCCTGCGGCGTTGATCTCGAAGAGGGGGATTATGATGGTCGAACCGCAATTCATCTAGCAGCATCTGAAGGACAAGAGGAAGTTGTTAGGTATCTCATTGCGAAAAAAGTAAATATTAACCCAAAAGACAGAATGGGCGGTACGCCCTTAACTGACGCGATTCGTGGTAACCACACGAAGGTAGTCGAGCTTCTTAAAAAACACGGCGCACAAACATAACTTTATGAGCAATAAAAAGTCCTCTCCGGATAAAATTAAGGTATTTGTATTAAATACAGGTGGAACGCTTGGATCTGTTGGAAAGCCTCTCAGGCCTGCTAAATCTGCTTCGGAGCTAATGGAGGGAATTAACGTACCAGAAGAGCTTGAATTAAAATTAGCAGATTTTAAATTCCGACAGGATTCTTCCAATATTTTACATACCGAGAGGTTACTGATGGCTCGTCAGATTGCGGAAGTTTACAAAGATTATGATGCTTTCGTTGTGATGCATGGAACAGACAGTATGGGAGAAACAGCGGCCGCGTTTTGTATGTTTTTCAAGCTGACTTTACAAAAGCCACTTCTTCTTGTTGGTGCTCAAATGGCAAAAGACGAACCAGGTTCTGATGTTCAGCTACAGCTTTCTAATACATTTAGAGTAGCGGCAGCCTTTCATCGGTACAACGTGGCAGGCGTTTACAATGTTTGTATCGGAGATGTGTGGGATGGCAGTCGCTTAAGAAAGCGTGCTGAATCAAATTTCCAAGCTTTTTATACGCCGGGTCGTCATCCTGTGGCCCGAATCTGGCCCAATATTCACTTTGATGAAGGATTGCGTTTTCAGGATCCAGTTCTAGCAGTTCAGGATTTAAAAATTGATGGAATACTTGAAAAAAGAGTCGCGACTTTTAGGGTTTCAGCGGACACTCCCCCTTGGGTTTTAATGGATCACGTTCAGAATAACCGCTTGAAAGGGGCAATACTTGAGTGCAAGGGTGCAGGTGGTATCCCGGATCGCGAGTGGGAGGATTATGAAAATGGCACGACATATTCTTGGATTGATGTCATAGCCGCCGCCACAAAGAACGGGATCCACATTGGAATTATCTCCCCTTTTGAGGATGGTAGAGTTATCCTGGGGAGATACGAGTTAGGGGCAGAAGCGCATGAGGCCGGAGCAATAAGTCTTGAGAGCTTAACTCCTGATATGGCAGATCTTAAATTTAGACAAGCTATCGCGATGTTTCCAACCGATAGAGATAGAATTCAAGAGTTTATTTCTACAAATATAACGGGAGAGCTTCTTGTTGGAGCAGAAGACATCGAAGAATTCGTCTAAGTAGTTTTGCCATATTCAAAACTTAATTTTTAAAACAGGATGTTGTGTCTGGAGCAGTTTATTGCATTGCGCGGAGCGCTTTGATGCGGTCTGCTATTGGTGGGTGTGTATTAAAAAGATTGGCGAAAGCGGCTGCTGCTTGTTTGCCTTTGAATGGGTTCACAATATAAAGATGGGCGGTTGCGCGATTAGCAACTTCTAAGGGTTCTTGGTCGCTACTGATTTTAACCAAAGCATCGGCCAGTTCGTCTGGGTTGCGAGTTAGGAGTGCGCCCGAAGCATCAGCCAAATATTCCCGTTTACGAGAAATTGCCAACTGAATAAGTGTGCCAATAATGGGTGCCAGAATCGCCAGCACAAGCGCCAGAATCATAAAAATGGCATTACTGCGACTATCATCATCGTTATCTCGCCCACCCCACCAAAGAGATCTTAAATACCAATCAGCAAGCAAGGCAACAGTGCCTACAAGAATAGAAACAACTGACATGAGTAGCGTGTCGCGATTACCAATATGCGATAGCTCGTGCGAAGCAACACCTTCTAGTTCTAGTTTATTGAGTTTTTCTAAAATGCCTGTTGTAAAACAAATGGCAGAATGCATTGGGTTACGACCTGTGGCAAAAGCGTTGGGTGCAGAATCTTCGATAATGTAAATTTTGGGCATGGGGAGCCCCGCTGCTATACAAAGATTTTCTACAGTTCTAAATAAAGCTGTGTTGTCTTTTTGCTGAATTTGTTTGGCACCTGAAATGGCCATTACCATTTTGTCACTATAAAAATAAGAAACAAAATTCATAATGCCAGTAATAATTAGGGCGATCCCCACGAACCCAAGGCTCGATGGGCCAGTAAAACCAAAGGCTC
>JACPYZ010000072.1 GCA_016195765.1 Candidatus Curtissbacteria bacterium
CTGTTGCTTGCTGTATCCCCAGTTTTGTGAGTGGCGAATCGTAATGGCATTGAAGTACTTTTTTGATGTTCCATTCTGTTTGCCCATGACGAACAATATAGATTGTGCATATTAGCGCATTTTGCATTAAAAGATTATACCAAGATTACTACGGTCCTCCACTACAATTTTCGCTGTTATGAAAGGTAGAAGCCGTGATTTGGAAACGGATTTTGAAAGATTCTATATTATTGCCAAAAGTGCCAACGTTAAAAGGGTGCGTGCCCCCATGCCAGCTAGTTGTTTGGGCTGTTAGCTTAGATTAATGTAACTATTCCACGGCATCGGTTTTAAGTCGACTAGTGATTTTTTGGAGAGTGATTCGATAAATAGCTCTGTGTTTTGTAAGTTTGTTAAAAGCGGTATTCCAAAATCCAAGGTTGCACGTCTAATTTTATAACCGTCACCGCTATGCATTGCTTCGTAAGGGTCGAAAATATTAATAACCATGTCTACTTTTTTGCTTGTTATGTAATCGATGATGGTCGGCTTTTTGTTTTCGTGAATTTTGAAAAGTGTAGTTGTTAAAATTCCATACTTTTTTAAGTAAGCGCTGGTGCCAGAAGTTGCATAAATTTTAAGACCAAGACGAGCCAATATTTTTGCAGTTTCTAAAAAACGCTCTTTATTTTCGTCTCCACCAATTGAGGCGAAAACAGATTTTTTGGGCATTTTAATGCCAATCGCCATCTGTGATTTTAAAAATGCTTCCCAGACATCTTTACCAAAAGTAGCAACTTCGCCGGTTGAGCTCATTTCTACTCGGAGTACCGGGTCAGCCCCCTTGATTCTGGTGAAAGAAAATTGCGGGGCTTTGACACCGACGTGATCAAGTATTTGGTAATTGGTTGCGGGTAACTGGGAGCTAGTTAACATTGTTTTGGTTGCAAGCTTAATAAAGTTGACTCCTGTTACTTTGCTGACAAAAGGAAAACTGCGCGAGGCTCTTAGGTTGCATTCAATCACCATCACTTTATTTTCTTTGGCAAGAAACTGAATATTAAAAGGTCCGGTAATTGCCAGGTTACTTGCTATCTTTTGGGTAATTGCCATGATTTGTTTTTTTGTTTGCTCGTTTACTTTTTGTGAAGGCAACACTAAGGTGGCGTCGCCGCTATGGACCCCGGCGTTTTCGACATGTTCAGAAATTGCATAAGTTAGAATCTTGCCGTATTGGGCAACAGCGTCGATTTCGATCTCCTTGGCGTTTTCTATGTATTTGGAAATGACAACGGGGTATTTGTCGGAGACCTGACTTGCCATTTCAAGATAAGTTTTAAGATCATTTTTATCAAGAGCAATATTAAAAGCGACCCCAGAAAGAACGTAAGATGGTCTAACTAGAACAGGAAAACCGATTTTTTGGGCAAATCGAATCGCATCTTCTGTTGCTTTTAGGGCTGCCCACTTTGGCTGGTCTATGCCGAGCTTGTCGCAAAGTTTACTGAATTTGTTGCGGTCTTCTGCGCTATCGATGGATTTTTGAGACGTGCCTAAAATTTTAACGCCGTTTTGGCTAAGTTCTTCTGAAAGATTATTTGGTGTCTGGCCGCCTACCGAAACAATGACACCTGTAGGGTTTTCTTTTTTATAAATTTCGAAAACAGTTTCTGCTGTTAATTCGTCAAAGTACAGCTTATCTGCCATGTCGTAGTCCGTTGAAACAGTTTCCGGATTACAGTTAATAATAATTGTGCTGTATCCCAAATCTTTGGCAGTTTGAGCGCAAGTGACGCTGCACCAATCAAATTCGACAGATGAACCTATTCTGTAAGGACCGGATCCTAAAACAATGACGCTTTTGGCTTTTGGCTTTTGGCTAGTTGATACATCATCCTTTTCGGCGTTGTAAGTTAAATAAAGATAATTGGTCTCTGCCGGGTATTCAGCCGCCAGGGTATCGATTTGTTTGACATAGGGATGAATGTTTTGTTTGCTCCGAAGCGCTGTTATTTCTTCTGCTTGCGAGTTTGTTAACTTGGCAATGCGTTTATCCGAAAAACCGAGCTGTTTGGCCTTTTTAATATTGGCGCCAAGCCCTTTTGAAAGTACATTTTCAAAATCTGCAATATTTTTAAGTTTACTTATAAAAAAAGCATCGATATGGGTTTCTTTAGCAATTTTAGCAACTGACGTGCCTCTTTTAAGTTCCTCGGTTATTTTAAAAAGACGCCAGGGAGTCGGAAGTTTATAATCTATTTTTGGTATTTTTTCGTCTATTATTCCCTGGCTTCCCATGTCAAGCATTCTGGCGGCTTTTTGAATTGTTTCCTCAAAGTTTCTGCCGACTGCCATCACTTCTCCAACAGACTGCATGGAAGAGCCAATGATTGGTTGGGATTTTACAAATTTGCCAAGGTCCCATCTTGGAAATTTAACAACGATGTAATCAAGCGCAGGTTCAAAACAAGCAATGGTCTTGCGGGTGACGGAGTTTTTTATTTCTGTTAAGCCGTAACCTAATGCTAGTTTGGCAGCAACGTAAGCAAGCGGATAACCAGTAGCTTTGCTGGCAAGCGCGGAACTACGGGAGAGCCGGGCGTTTACTTCGATGATTCGGTATTCGATTTTGCCATTTTTAGGTTTGGGGTTTAGTGCATATTGAATGTTACACTCGCCGACGATTCCCAATTTTCTTACAACTTTAATGGCGATTTGGCGAAGCTTATGATATTCGTAATTGTTTAACGTTTGGGAAGGAGCAACTACGACAGATTCGCCAGTGTGAATGCCCATCGGATCGATGTTTTCCATGTTGCAGACTGTAATGCAATTGTCATATTTGTCGCGAACAACTTCGTATTCAATTTCCTTCCAACCCGCAACAGATTCCTCGATTAATATTTGGCTAGTTTTGGCAAGAGCCTTGCTGGCTATTACTTTGACTTCTTCTTTAGAATAAACAACACCGGAATCCTGGCCACCTAAGGAATAACCACTTCTTATCATAACTGGATAGCTAAATTTCTGGGCAACCGAAAGCGCTAATTTAACAGAATTCACTGCGTGGCTTTGGGGGGTAAGTAGATTGATTGATCTTAGCAAATCGGCAAATTTTTGGCGGTCTTCCGTTGTTTCGATGGCGGCAGTCGGAGTACCTAAAACTTTGACTTTGTGCTTTTTAAAAATGCCAAGATTTTCAAGTTCTAGGCCGCAATTCAAAGCAGTTTGGCCACCGAATGAAAGCAATATGCCATCTGGCTTTTCTTTCTTGATAACTTCTTCGACAAAGTGAGTATCGACAGGTAAGAAATAGACGCGGGTGGCGAAGTTTTCGGAGGTTTGGATGGTTGCGATATTTGGGTTAATTAAAATGACTTCGATATTCTCTTCTTTTAGGGCTTTGATGGCTTGAGAACCTGAATAGTCAAATTCCCCTGCTTGGCCGATTTGCAAAGCCCCTGATCCCAGAAGCAAGACTCTTTTTATTTTTTTATCCATTTCTTACCCTTTCCAGGAAGTAGTCAAACAACCAAAGTGTATCGGTGGGTCCCGGAGTTGCTTCTGGGTGAAATTGGATTGTAAAAAAGGGCAATTTTTCGTGCTTGATACCCTCGTTGGTGCCGTCGTTTGCATTTGTAAACCAGGGCTTGAAACCTTTTGGTAATTTTTTCTCATCGACGGCAAAGCCGTGATTTTGGGTTGTGATATAACAACGATTCGTGCCGATTTCGATTGTGGGTTGGTTTTGGGAACGATGACCGAACTTTAGCTTATAAGTATCACCACCGGCGGCGAGTGCCAGTAACTGGTTTCCTAGGCAAACACCAAATGTTGGCAGTTTTGCCTCCATCGATTTTTTGACAATCGCAATCGACTTGTCTGCCATTTTGGGGTCACCGGGGCCATTACTAATAAGAAGGCCGTCAAGTTCGAGCTTGTTTGTAAAAGGATCATAATCCCAGGGCATTTCATAAACCATGGCGTCCCGCTTTAACAAACTATTTAAAATGTTTCTTTTGCTGCCGCAATTTAAAAGGCCGATTTTATATTTAATGTTTTTTGGTTTATGGATTTGTAATTTGGCAACGGAAACTTCGGCAACCAGATTTCTCTTATTTGGGTCTTCGAACTTTAAGTCGTGGCTGGCGACAATTTTGCCAAGCATGACCCCGTGGTCTCTCAGCTTTTGAGCAAGGGCTCTTGTGTCTATTCCCGATAGAATCGGGACTCCTTGAGACCTTGCCCAAGCATCCAATGTTTGCTGCATTTGCCAATGGTTTGGTGCGGTTGTCAGGTCGCCCACGATAATTGCCTTAGTGTGAACTTTTGAAGATTCCCAATATTTTTCTTTAGGAACGCCCCAATTGCCAATTAGTGGATAGGTAAAAACCAAAATCTGTCCAGCATAAGAAGGATCGGTCATGCTCATGTCGTAGCCGACCATTCCGGTTGCAAAGACTACCTCACCACTAACAGAAATTGGCGCACCAAACAGCTGGCCGGTTGTTGTGGTGCCGTCCTCAAGTATTAATTTCGCGACTGCCATTATCCTTTTAGAAATAAAATATGGTGATTTAAAAAAAAGAAGCCCTTGGCTTCTATGGTTACTTTATTTGGTGCTGTTTCGACCATTATTTTTTCGAATTCTAAACCTTTTTCTTTGCCTTGGCAACTGCTTTTTTAACAGTTTTTGATTTGTTATCGGTTTTTGTTTCTCCCTGCGCTACTTGAGTTAATTCCTTTAATGCTTCTTTTGTAACGATGCCTTCTTCGACTGCTTCTTCTACAACATCTTCGATTTCTTCGGCTTCATCTTTTTTCTTAGGAATAATTGTTGCAGCGGCTACTTTATCGCCTGCTGAGAGACGCATAACAATAACTCCTTGAGTATCTCGTGTCAGTCTTGGGATAGACCTTAGTGTCGTTCTTAAAACTTGACCTCTTTGAGAAGTTAGAATCAAAGCTTCATCGTCTCGGTTTAGAACTTGCGCCGTTACCAGGTTGCCGGTTTTTTCCGTAAGATGAGCGGCTTTTACGCCAACACCGCCTCGAAGTTGAAGAGGCCAGGCAGAAACTGGAGTTTTCTTTCCAATGCCTCTTTCTGTTATCACCAAAAGATCTGCTTTGATGTCGTCCGCGCTTGTTATGTCCATGCCGATTAACTCGTCATCTGTTTTGATTTTGATTCCGCGAACACCCATAGTGTCGCGGGCCATTGGGCGCACGTCACTTTCTTTAAAGCGAATAGAAAGACCTTTTTTAGAAACCAGAATTACGTTGTCGGTTCCTGTAGATAACTTTGCCCAGCGCAGTTGATCTCCAGAATTTAATTTGATTGCAATAATGCCAGAACGACGAATGGCTTCGTATTGGGCGATCGCGGTTTTCTTGATTGTTCCCTGCATGGTTGCCATCACGACAAACGCGGCTTTGGGGCCTTCTTTTAGCTTTTTAACCGGAAGAATCGAAAGAATTTTTTCTTCGGCGCCTAACTCTAACAAATTAACAATGGCGCTGCCCTTGGCAATTCTTGAGGTGTCTGGAAGATCATAAACTTTAAGCTGGAATACTCGGCCTCGATTGGTGAAGAAAAGTAGATTGTCATGGGTTTGGCAAGCAAACAGTTGAGCGACGATATCTTCTTCTTTGGTGGTGATTCCCGAAATGCCTTTACCTCCCCTTCTTTGGGTTCTGAAAGATCCAATATCTTGGCGTTTTACATAGCCGCCAACTGTGATTGTGACGATTGTTGGCTCGTTGGGAATTAGGTCTTCTTCCGAGAATTCCCCGATTTTTTGTTTGAAGACTCTGGTTTTGCGCTCGTCACCAAACCTCTCTTTTAACTTTTCCAGTTCCCCTTTTGCCACTTTCAGGATTTTTTCGGGATGGGCCAAAAGATCTTCAAGGTAGGTAATCAGTTCTCTGATCATTTTGAGTTCTTCTTCGATCTTTTGTCTTTCCAGAGCAGCTAGCCTCTTGAGCTGCATATCCAAAATAGCCAAAGATTGGATTTCCGAAAGTTTGAATTTGCGCATCAAGTTTTCTTTGGCGTCTACCTGGTCCTTACTCTTTTTAATCGTTTCGATAACCTCATCGATGTTATCAACCGCAATTTTTAATCCTTCTAAGATGTGTTCTCGTTTTTTGGCTTCGTCGAGTTCAAATTGAGAGCGGCGGGTTATAACTTTTTGTCTGTGTTTAATAAATTCTTGCAGGATCATTTTTAGCGTCAGCGTTTGAGGGGTGCCTTCGACAAGCGCTACCATGTTGACGGCAAAGCTGGTTTGAAGTGCGGTGTGTTTAAATAGGTTGTTTAAGACGGCTTTTGGCCTGGCGTCACGCTTGAGTTCGACGACAATGCGCATACCCTTGCGGTCAGATTCATCACGTAAATCCGAAATGCCATCGAGTTTTTTGTCTTTTACTAGTTCTGCAATACGAGTAACAAGTGTTGCTTTGTTTACTTGGTATGGGATTTCCGAAATGCCAATTTGGAATTTGCCACTTTTTGTTTCTTCTATTTCTGCCTTTGCCGTAGGCTGCGGTGATTTCGGATTGATCATAAATTTGGGCGCCGGTCGGGAAATCTGGACCTTTTACAAATTGCATCAGATCTTCCACTTCGGCGTCTGGCTTATCGATTAAATGAAGAATGGCATCGACAATTTCACTTAAATTGTGCGGCGGAATGTTAGTGGCCATTCCAACGGCGATACCAGACGTGCCATTTATTAAAAGGTTTGGAAGAACCGCGGGAAGGTAAACAGGTTCTTTTAGGGTGCCATCGAAGTTGTCTACAAAGTCGACGGTATTTTTATCAAGATCGTAAAGAAGTGCTTCGGAAATGGCGGCTAGTCTGGCTTCTGTATAACGCATAGCAGCTGCCGAGTCACCATCGACCGAACCAAAATTTCCTTGGCCATCGATAAGTTGATAGCGCATAGCAAAGTCTTGGGCCATACGAACCATAGCGTCATAAACTGGAATATCGCCGTGTGGGTGATATTTACCTAAAACTTCACCGACGACTTTTGCTGATTTTGTATAGTGGGCGCTGTGAGTTACACCCAAGCGCTGCATAGCGTAAATGATTCTTCGGTGCACCGGTTTTAACCCGTCGCGAACATCTGGCAGAGCCCTGGCAACAATTACCGGGTGGTGCTGCTTCAAACCAGGGTTCATCTTCGCCTTGATCTGAAATATGAACAGACAATCTTAAGGACTTGTATGGATTCCCTAATGCTGCTTCTTCCCGACGCAAAACAGCAGATAGAATATATGTGCCATCTGGTAAGACAGCGGAATTGCTTGCTGTTAAAGTTAAAAGACCGTAGCTCTCTAGTGGTACCCGTGCGGTTTTATTGATGGCCGGCCTGTCTGATGGTTCCGATGCGTAAGGAAATCCTTGGTAAATTGTTCTATTTGCAAATTGTTCGACTGTTTCTGGCGGTTGCATGTTAGATATCTAAGTTTGCGGCTTTGGCGTGGGTTTGAATAAATCTTTTTCGTGGTGGAACTTCGTCGCCCATCAACATCGAAAAGACACGGTCGGCTTCTGAAGCGTCTTCGATTGTTATTTGTTTCATGATTCTTGTTGCTGGGTTCATGGTAGTCTCCCAGAGCTGCTCTGGGTTCATTTCTCCAAGACCCTTATAGCGTTGAAGACCGATTGTTTTTTCGGGGCCAATCTCTTTTACTTTGACGTCTTTTTCCTCCTCTGTGTAAACGTAAAAAGCATCTCTGCCGGCGCTGACCTTATATAAAGGAGGCATAGCGATATAAACGTAGCCCTTTTCTATAAGTTGAGGGAGGTAGCGAAATATGAAAGTTAAAAGCAGTGTTGTTATGTGTTCGCCGTCAACATCAGCATCGGTCATGAGCACGATACGGTGATATCTGGCTTTTTCGATATTGAAGGTGTCCCCGATGCCTGCTCCAATTGCGATAATTAGGGTTTTGATTTCTTCAAATTCCAAAACTTTGTCGAGTCTGGCGCGCTCTGAATTTAAAATTTTTCCACGAAGAGGCAAAATGGCTTGGAATTTACGGTCGCGGCCCATCTTGGCACTGCCGCCGGCACTGTCGCCCTCTACTAAATAGATTTCCGATTGGGCAGGGTCGTCTTTAACAACTTGATTAACCGCCGGTTGAACTTCAGCATTGCCGAGTTTGCCTTTAGTCTGGCCTTCGAATTGCAAATTGCTGGAGTTCATTTTGATAGCAACCACAGCAGTTAAACCTTCGCGCATGTCGTCCCCCGTTAAGTTGTCATCTTTTTCTTTGAGGTAACCGTTTTTGCGAGCGTAGTCATTGACTGCTCTTGTTAAAGCCATGCGGAAACCGGTTAGATGGGTGCCACCTTCTGCGGTGTTGATGACATTGGCAAAAGATTCAATAGTTTCTGCGTAACCTTCGTTGTATTGAACTGATGCTTCGACCATAATCTCGTTTAAGGTCCTACCAACATAGAAAGGTTTTTGGTTAACTGCAGTTTTGTCTTTGTTAAGGTGACGGACTAGGGATTCAATACCACCATCGAAGTAATAGTGAAGCTCTTGACCGTTTCTCATGTCATACATGTGGAAG
>JACPYZ010000073.1 GCA_016195765.1 Candidatus Curtissbacteria bacterium
ACTGGACGATTGGCTACACACCAAGTTATTTGACAGCTGTTTGGGTAGGCAACAATGACAATACGCCAATGAACCAAGCTCTGGCTTCTGGTATCACGGGTGCTGCACCAATTTGGAATGGGATCATGAAGGACTTGTTAAAGGATAAAGTTAATGAGGCTTTCAAGGTTCCTTCTGGTGTAAAAGGCATGTTTATTTGTTCTTCTACCGGCGGGCTTAAAAACGATGCATGTTCTAATCGGTTTGAATATTTTGTCACCGGAACAGAACCTAAAAAGGACACTTTCACAAAAGCCAAGGTTTGGGTTGATAAAACTACAAATAAGGTAGTTGCTGCCGGTTCACCAAATGCGGAGGAGAGAGATGAAGTTATCGTTAACGACCCGTACAGTAAACAAGACTTCTGTGCTTCTTGTGCACCACCTACAAGCCCAACGCCGGAGCCAACTCCAGGGCACTAGATGTAGTTAATTTGCGGGAAAACAACCTAGATAATACGTACGCCTGCTTTTTAAAGATTCTTCCGGAGCAGTTTTAAGAACATCACAAAAATTGTCACCATTTTTCGTTATCTTCCATCCATTGGAATTTTTCGTCAATATGTATTCAAAACCATCAGCTGGGATTGGTTGGCCATTTGCCTCTCTTAATTGAAGGCTGGCAAAAATGTATTGAGGCGAAGCTTTTTCTAAAGAGACTATTGCTAAATGCTGGTTATTCTTGAATGAGATATGCGGATCGTATGAAGTAAAGGTAGTCTTTATTTCTTTTTCTGTCTGGGGATCAACAGAGTTTGCTGGAACGTCCCAATAAAAATACTGAGACAATCTATCGTTTGCAATCTCGTTTGGCTTTACTTGTGAGACAGCTGACGGACTAGGACTTGGTATTGGTTGTATAAGATTTTTAGAAAGTTGAGCATTAACAAGGAGAGTTAATGCGACGAAAAGACAAATTATTGCCAAAATAATAATTACGGGCGGAGAGAGATAACCTTTTTGGAGTTTGGGCATTAATTTCATTTTACACAATCTTGATAGTTACCATTCTAATACACGATAATACTAGCCACGATGGCTAAGAAATTTTACATTACCACTGCAATTCCCTATGTAAATGCGGCGCCTCATGTAGGTTTTGCACTTGAGCTGGTGCAGGCGGATGCTGTTGCTAGATTTTGGCGAGGACTGGGCGCTGATGTTTATTTTGCGAGCGGGACTGATGAAAACAGTTTAAAAAATGTGCAAGCTGCAGAAAAAGAAGGTATTTCGACTCAACAGCTCGTTGATAAATATGCCATACAGTTTGAAAATTTAAAGGATGCTTTAAATATTTCTTGGGATGCTTTTAACAGGACAAGTTTTAAATTGCACTTTCATGGTGCTCAAAAGTTGTGGACAATGTGCAAAAAGGAAGATATTTACAAGAAAAATTACCGTGGTCTTTATTGTGTCGGCTGCGAGGCTTTTTACACCAAAGAGGAAGTTGTCGAAGGCAAATGCCCAGATGGACACACTAACATAGAAGAAGTTGAGGAAGAGAACTATTTTTTCAAACTTACAAACTACCAATCTTATTTAGAAAAACTAATTACAAGTGACAAACTGAGAATTGTTCCGGAAACTCGAAAAAACGAGATTCTAAGTTTTATCAAATCTGGTCTTGAAGATTTTAGTATTTCTAGATCTTTTGAACGGGCCAAGGGTTGGGGTGTTCCGGTACCTGATGATGAGAGGCAAGTAATGTATGTTTGGTTTGATGCGTTGACTACTTATTTAACTTCGCTAGGTTTTGGTTCGGAGTACGAAGAAAAGTTTCAAAAATATTGGGAAACAAATAAAAACAAAACGCACGTGATTGGAAAAGGCATTATTCGTTTCCATGCAGTTTATTGGATTGCGATGCTAGCTTCTGCGGGGCTAACGTTACCGAAAGACGAATTTGTTCACGGATACATAACGGTTGAGGGACAAAAAATTAGCAAAACACTTGGAAATACAATTGACCCTTTTGATCTTGTGGAAAAATTTGGCACAGAAGCAGTTCGGTTTTATCTACTGCGTGAAATACCTGCCTATGGCGATGGAGACTTTTCGCTTTTAAGATTTAAGGATCTATATAATGGTGAGCTTGCAAACGGCATTGGGAATTTGGTTGCAAGAGTTGCCAGACTTGCCAGTGAAGCTAAAGTTAAATTGCCTGCGAAAAAATTCCAATTCAAAAAAATAGTTGCTGATAATTTAGAGAATTTTCGATTCGATCAGGCGCTTTTAGGCTTATGGGATGAAGTTAAAATACTTGATAGGAGAATAAACGACGAGAAACCATGGGAGCTTTCTGGAAATGAACTTAAGGAAAGCATCGCCCCAATTGCTGCCGAAATACAACAAATCGGTTTTAACCTTTCGCCGTTTTTGCCAGAAACGTCGGGCAAGATTCTTGAACAATTTACAGGTGAGGTAAAACAAGGTAAACCGCTTTTTCCTAGAATTTAATGTCTAACTTAATCGATTGCCA
>JACPYZ010000065.1 GCA_016195765.1 Candidatus Curtissbacteria bacterium
TAAATAACACTATTGCCTATAGAGCCTGGAGTGGCAGATGTTGCAAGATAAGAAACACCTGTCGGTGAAATAGTCCAATGGTTATTTACAAATTCCCCGTCGCTGACTGAAAGTACTCTTTTGAGTTTTGGGATATAAATATTTATTGGTTTAGACTGAACAGTTAATGTTTTTATCACACTTGGCTTTACAAGAAATGGATGATTCCAATCTAGCCCTAGGGAATTAGTAGCCGCCAGGAACACAAAAATGAATCCTATAAAAATAATAAAAACGCTGAGAGTGCTGAGTAGATATGATTTTAAGTTATTCGCTCTAGAACTTGTGGTGCGCACAAAAGAGCGTAAAACTTTAAAGGCTTTTGTCTGGAAAGATTGAATAGAGTTTGAATTTTTGGTCCGATGGGTTTTTAATTTGCGGTCTTTGTGAAGAGATTTTTTTGTTTTTTGAAGGGTTTTGAGCTGATTTGAAGTCTTTGATACTCGCCTTATGCGACTAGGCTTCGAAACGTATTTCATGTTGCTGAAAAGGTATGGAGATTAAACTCGAGCTTTTTTGCCAGCGAGGAATAAGCCAAAGCCCATTAAGCTCATGCCAGTAAGATATAGAGGCCAATTACTTGCAAAACCTGTGGCAGCAAGGACGGACGGACCAGCTTGGGTTGGGTTGCCAGCGCAATCACCATTGACAGGGATAACAGTAACAACTACTTTCAAGTTTGCTGGAATTCCGTTAATTTGAGTTTGGTTAACGTTGCCAACTTTGACTCCCCATTGATATTTGTTGTCCGCAGGACCATAGGCGATTTGAAAACCTGTAGCGTCACCTTTATTCGCCCAGTGGACAATAAGCGAGGTAGACGTTACATCTGTTACCCAAACTTGGTCGATGTCTTGTGGTTTACTGTTTGGTGAGCAAGATGGTGTAGTTATATTACCGCCGCCGTTGTTGTTGCTTGTTGGCCCCCCACCAATGGGTGGGTTTGAAGGTGTTGGGCTCGGTGTTGGAGTTGGGGTAGGCGTAGGGCAAACAATAGCAGTTGCTTCCACGTCTATATTAAATAAATTCCAAAAACTGATGTGGTCCCTAGCATCACAAGGGTTTGGTGTAGATGTTGGTGTTGGTGTAGGCGTAGCAGTCGGAGTGGGAGTAGGTGAATTGGAAGAACAAACAACAGCGATCCAGCTCAGATCAGCAGTGCCCGCAAGTGCATTTACAGTGACGGTATTGTTGTTATTACTAAACGTTTCGCTGAAGTGACTGTCCGGTAATTGGTAAACCGTCTGTCCACCGCCGGCGTGTACATAAACATTCAAAATTGTTTGATTTACGGAAGGGCACGAAACACTTCCAGAACGATCACCTGGATTTTCATTCTTCTTACATGTTGTAGAATTCTGTGAGCAAAATTGAGAAAAGTCAGACGCTGAATAGGAACTGATAGAAGCAAAAACGTTAACAGACGCAAAAATAACCAGAAGCAATCCTGTTATTACGGGCAAGAAGAATTTTAGTTTCTTCCAAATCATGAATATTGGGCAGATACATTTGAGCAGTGAAAAGTTCTATTTAATTACTAGAAGAGCAGTATTAAGAAGCAGTTTGCGCATTTTAGATATCAATTGACCGCTTGTCAAGGGGGCAAATCCATCGGAATAGTAAGCTTTAATCGGAGCGAATTGTTGCTGAAGCCTGAAATCTATTTTGTTTCCTCTTAAAAACTTGAATAGCTCCATAGCGAAAAAAGAATACATTACTAAGGTATTTAATAAGGCCCAGAAAATTAAATTAGGCGCATTATGTCTCGTCCAGATTGATGCAATCAAAGCAATTAATGTTAAAGAGCCCATTACAATATGAGGAATAAAAAGGGAGAGGTTCGATGAATAGATTACACGAGCACTGCCTTTTGGAGTGGTTTTATAAGATAGCCTTTTACCCCTGATAATTAGGGATAAGGCGAGCAAATATATTGGCCATGCCGCAATTTGAAGCAACCTGCCTCTGAGCAGAAACCCGGATTCATTTTTTCTGTCAATGTTATATCTTTGAAATAGGAGAGAAATAGCAAGTTGAACAGAAATTAAAGCTGTAAAAAGTACTAACATTTCTATGAATTTCATTGAAGTTGCTTGGACTCCAAATAGAAAATAAAGTAAAAGCAAAAATATTCCTAAAAATTGAGCTAGGCCATAAAAATAATAATGCTGAAGCCATAAATAATTAATTCCGTGAATCCTTTTCATCCTGGAGAGGTATTTTGGTGTTTGCGTAAATAGGATATGAAATAATCCATAAGCCCATCTCATTTGTTGACTAAAGTAGGAATCCCAATTGGCTGGTCCTTCTCCCACGGCCAAAATCTCTGGCACATATATGCTTTTCCATCTTTTGGCATAAACTTTTATGCCGGTAAGATGGTCCTCTACGATATGCCCTGCATAGCCCCCAATGTCGTCATGGGCTTTAACTCTTATCACATGATTAGAACCAATGAGTAATGGCATGTCTTTGCCAAACAAGCCTTTTTGCATTGGTCCATGAAAATTGAAGGACTGTTCTGCTGCTCCTCTTGCGATCCATGATTCACTTTGGTTCCCATAAATTTGAGGGGTGCCCACAAATGCAATCGAAGGATCTCTGAAAAAGCCGAGGGTTTTTGTTAAGAAATTCTTTTTGGGAACAAAATCCACATCAAGTTGAGCAACAATATCGTAATTAGAAGAATTGGTATCGTACCAAGAATTGTAGTTTCCTGCTTTTGTCTTTGCTTTAAATTTACCACTCGTTTGGTTGTATTTTTCAATATTTTTTCTTGAGAAATGCTTTACACCTAGCCTTTGGCAGAGTCTTTTTACCTGCTCGCTGTTACCTTCATCTAACAACCAGGTGTCATGGCTGTATTCAGCCTCTACCATCGCAGATAGTGTGTTGCTTAAAATTTCGATTGGTTCCTTTTGTGGAACAAAAGCTGTCAGAAAAGCTATTTTAAGTCCAGGTTGGGGCTCAATATATTTAGGAACTCTAATACTGCCAACATAATTCCAAAAAAACAATTCATTTATCATTTGAAACCAAACAACGAAACTTAGTATCCCAAAAAGTACGTAATCAAAAAAATGGGCGACCCCATGGAAGTTATTTGATACATGTTGTAATGAAAACCACCATGATGCAAAAAGTAGCGTTATTGTTATTCCACAGGAAACAACAAAATAGTACTCGATTTTATCTCTCCTAGTTTTTGGGTCGATCTTTTGAACGTTTACATCCCAGTTACTTTGCATAATATTACTGGGCAGTAATGAATGGAAAATTTTATGTTATTTGATCAGGAAAGTCAACTATAGGCTTTTAATAGGCCTGCTTGAATCTTACTTCTTCTTATCGTCTTTGGGATCCGACTTTTTTGTTGAATTTGAGCTTGGGTTACTGCTTGTTGGTGGTGATGACTGTTTGCTTGGGTTGGAATTGTTTGCAGGTGCCGATGTCTTAGATTGTTGAGCATCTTTGGCTTTCTCGATAACCTGAATAGATGTACTTTTAACTACTTGCGGCGTTGTGTTTTGTGGTGAAACTATAGGTTTTGTAGGTGTAGTTTTGGTGCCTGTGTTTGGACCCGGCAACGGTGAGCCAGTGAAACTACTGGGTGATGGCGTTTTTGAAGGTGAACCAGGCTTAGGTGTTCCTGTTAAAAGCCCTGATGGGTTGGTGCTGGGAGAAATTGAAGGTGAAGCGACACTGCCATTTTCTTTATTGGGCGTCACGGGGTCCCCATGAACTACAACAACATCTCCGGTTTTTATCGAGTTCAGCGACACGTCTGTATCCGAACCTTTAATCGAAGTTTGAGAGGTCACTTGAACTTTAACAGGGTTTCCATTCTCTAATACAAATAAACTATTGTTCTGAGGATTTACCTGCAAAACCGTTACTGGTTGGGGCGCCGAAAGTTGTCTTGGAATATTTGAGAGTATAAAAGATGGTTTAAAATCGCCATTTTCCGACGTAGTACCTATCATGGCAACAGTGGTTCCGGGCGCTATTTGTGATAGATCATTTTGAGACTGTTCTGAATCTTTCGATCTTATTTTTACAGCTGTGTCTGATTTTGGAATCGATATTTCTTGGCCGCCGGCTGTTTTAATTTTAACTGAATTATTGTTACTGGAGATTGCTTCGCCGATGATTGGTCTTTGGTTCAAACTAGTTGCGGTGTTTGCTTGCGAAAGTTTGGGTTGGACAACTTCTGCCGTTGTTTTGGCCTCTGTGCCTATTTGTTTAATAAGTTTTAGGCGGTCTTCCCCTTTTGCTTCTTTTAAATCTTCTTTAAGAAGCGAAAATCTGGTTTCTGAGACAGATTTTACAGCGGTTTGAATATCATTATTTGCAATCGAATTTTGCTTGACGATATCGTTGAGTTGAGGCTGGATTTTTCCAACTAAATTTTTTGCCTCTGCCTGCTTACCACGGTTTTTAAGATCTTGAGACTCTGAAAGTTGTAAGTTCAACTGCTCAATTTCTACTTTAGTTCTATCTGTTTGGTCTATGCTAATTGCTTTAAAAAAAAAAAAAAAGGCATTTACTAAAGGATGCAGTGGCGAATCGGCCGGTACAATAACTTTGGGCAGTTGGCTTGGATTCAAATTTAGGGAAAGGTCATTTGCTGTTATCCCTAAATCTGCCGCAGTTATCGAAGGCGCTTTTAGGTTACTTGTACTTGCCCCTATCACTTTTTCGTTTTCTGGTGCTAGTGCAAGTGTTGGTTCTTTTTGATCATTTTCGTTTTTAATATTGATTTTGTCGCTTAAGATATCTTTGCCAACAAGGTCGAA
>JACPYZ010000066.1 GCA_016195765.1 Candidatus Curtissbacteria bacterium
ATATAGTCCTAAAAGGTCAAAATCAAATCATGTAACAAGAAATTTTATGTTGTTTACGCAACTTCAAACACTTAGAATTAAAATGCGATGATTTTTGCTTTAACAATTTTAAGAGGTTTTTCGTATGTATTTTTTTCTCAAAATGTTCTTCTTGGCACAACAATCGCCATCTCTTTAGGTATTTTCTCTCCTATTGCTTTGCTAATGGCGGCAATTGGCAACTTAGTCGGAATTTTGGCAGCAATGTTACTGGGGGTCAAACAATCAGTAATAGAAACAGGCGCTTTCGGCTTTAACGGAATTCTAATCGGAGTAATGGTCGCTTTTTACGTAAAACAGATCCCCATGGCAATATTACTGACAGTCATAGCCTCAGCCGCTGCGGCACTCATTTACTATTTATTTTTCAAAAATAACGTTCCCGCCCTTGCATTTCCTTTTGCACTCACCGGATGGGGAATTTTAATATTTTTAAAATACTTCAAGCTCTACTAAACTAAATTCTTAGCCATTTAATTGATTTTCTGCTAAAATTAGCGCTCGGATGAAAGCTAACAAAGCCTCAGTTAAAGATTTAAAAAACGCCGCCGCTAGGCGTCTTTTTTTAGAAAAAGAACTTAAAGTTAAACTGGCAGCAATTTCCCAAATGAACTTTACAGACGCAGATGTTGCAGGCCACAACATCGAAAACTTAATCGGCTCAACTCAAATCCCTTTAGGCATAGCCGGCCCTATTGCAATTAACTATCCTCTAATATCTAAGCTCTACTACCTCCCGTTAGCAACTACAGAAGGTGCTCTCGTCGCTTCAATCTCTCGTGGTGCAAAGGCAATAACCACCACCGGCGGTGCAATCGTTACGCTGAACACGGTCGGCATTACTCGTGGTCCAGTTTTTAAAACTAAAAACATAACCCATTCCCACGATACCCAAAAATTGATCGCCAAAAATCTTCCCAAACTACAAGTAATTGCCAAAGCAACTTCAAGCCACATAAAACTAACCAAAATCGATATTAACTTTGTCGGTAAAAATCTATATTGCCGCTTCTACTTTGACACCACAGATGCCATGGGCATGAACATGGCTACATTCGCAAGTCAAGAAATCTGTGAAGCCATCGAAAAATTAACAGGTGCAACTTTAATTTCACTTGCCGGAAATTACGATACAGACAAAAAACCGTCTTGGCTTAATTTCATCAACGGCCGTGGTAAACAAGTCTGGGCAGAAATAACTCTCACCAAAAAAATCGTCAAAGAAATTCTTAAAACTACTCCCGAAAAAGTTGTGCAAATTGTGCAAACCAAGCAGCATTTGGGTTCCCTTATGAGCGGCTCACTTGGCATGAATGCTCATTTTGCCAATATCATTGCCGCCATCTTTATTGCAACCGGCCAAGACCCAGCCCACGTTGTAGAAGGCAGTATTGGCATAACCACAGCCGAAGTAGAAACAAACGGTAATCTCTATTTTTCAATTTATCTTCCATCGCTCATAATCGGTACCGTCGGCGGCGGCACACCCCTACCAACCCAAACAGAAGCTCTTAAAATCATAGGCGCCAAAGATGCAAATGAACTAGCAAGAGTAATCGGCGCCGCCGTTCTTGCCGGGGAATTGTCCCTAACTGCAAGCTTAGCTCAGGGCTCTCTCGCCCATGCCCATAAAACCTTGGCCAGAAAAAAATCATGACACATCACACTTTGATACACCCATGACCGGTATCGTTTCCTACGGCACCTATATTCCAAAACTGCGGCTCAAAGCTCGCGACATTGCGCAATTTTGGAACCGTGATGCAAGCGAAATAGAAAACCATCTAGGTATATTCGAAAAATCTGTTGCTGGTATAGACGAAGATAGCGTCACAATGGGTGTTGAAGCAGCATATCAGGCACTGCTTCGTGCCCAAATAAAACCAGGGGCAATAGAAGCAATTATTGTCGGTTCAGAATCTCACCCTTATACAGTCAAGCCTACTTCCACAATTGTCGGTGAAATTTTGGGTGTAGGTCCAAAATACCAAGCTCTAGACACAGAATTTGCCTGTAAAGCGGCAACCGCTGCGCTGGAACTTATTGCCGGTCTGACGATTTCCAAACGAATTGCATATGGACTGGTAATTGGTAGTGACACCGCCCAGGCAAAGCCTGGTGACGCCCTAGAATACACCGCAGCAAGCGCTGCGGCTGCCTATATCTTGGATAGTAAAGACGCAATTGCTAACATTTACGCTTTTACTTCCTACAGCTCCAACACTCCAGATTTCTGGCGCCGAGATGGCCAAAAGTACCCAAGCCATGGAGGCCGTTTCACAGGCGAACCCGCCTATTTCCACCATGTAACAGCAGCATCAGGCCAACTCTTAAAGCAACTCAGAGCAAAACCAACTGACTTTGACTATGTCGTCTTTCATATGCCAAACAGTAAATTCCCAAAACAGGCGGCTCATATTCTTGGTTTTTCCGACAAGCAGCTAGCATCAGGTTTTATTGTTGATCAAATGGGCAACCCCTACTCAGCTTCATCCCTCGTCGGCCTTGCCAAAGTTTTAGATATTGCCCGTCCAAATCAAAAAATATTTGTCTGTTCCTATGGATCTGGTGCAGGTAGCGATGCTTTTGTCATCAAAACGACTAGTCGAATAACTGCCTACCAAAAAAGATCTAAAAACAAAGTCCAAGAACAAATAAACAACAAAACGTATTGTGATTATGCTCACTACCTCAAAATTGCCAAAGGAAGGAACTATCATCTATGAGAGTTGCAATCGCAGGAACAGCCGTTACTCAATTTGGAGAACTTTGGGAAGAATCTTTCTATACTCTGGCCAAAAGAGCAGCTAGTGTTGCTCTTTCCAAATCTCGTATTCATCCTCAAAAAATCGACGCCATTTTTGTTGCCAATATGCTTTCAGGTAGCCTTCTTGGCCAAAACCATTTAGGAGCCCAAGTTGCCTCTCTTC
>JACPYZ010000068.1 GCA_016195765.1 Candidatus Curtissbacteria bacterium
GAAAGTTTTTCAAGTGTGCCGTTTAACAAATATTTAGAACTGTATGAGCAAGCAAAATAATATAGGTGTTTTTTTGGCAATCGGAGAAAGCCTTACAGATCTTAAACAAAAAGGCCAACTAGACAGGCTCATTGCCTACAATATTAAAGCTTACAAAAAATCCTTCAATAAAGTTTATATATTTTCATACTGTAATGAAGATCTAGTCCTACCAAATAATTGTTATCTAATTCCAAACAAATATAACATGCATCGCTTTTTTTACGCTTTACTTTTGCCTTTTGTTAATAAAAATGTAATTGAGAAGTGCGATGTTAGTAGGGGCTTGCAAATAACGGGAGCAATTCCAGCAGCGATCTCCAAAATACTTTACGGAATTCCTTACGTGGTAAATTACGGTTACAACTATAGTGATTTTGCAAAAATGGAGGGTAAAAATTTGCAGGCCTTTCTTTTTAAATTAATAAAATATCCACTTTTAAAATTTGCGGACAATGTTATTATCACGACGAGTTCATTAAAAAACCAAATTAAATATGTTAAATTTTCTAAAATTCATTTAATACCAAACGGTGTAGATCTAAAATTATTCAAAATTGCCAAGAGCAAAGAAAATTCCGAACTGAATATTGTCTATTTAGGTCGCTTAGAAGAGCAAAAGAATCTTAAAAACTTAATTAAAGCCTGCTCTCTATTAAAATTCAGATACAAATTAACAATATTCGGGAATGGCACACTAAAAAATGATCTTACGAGTCTGGCGAAGAGCCTAAAAGTAAACTTAAGTATTCAGCCACCAGTTACTTACAGCCAGATTCCAGATATTTTTACAAAATCAGATATCTTTACTTTAGTTTCATATAAAGAAGGGAACCCTAAGATATTAATAGAGGCGATGGCTTGCGGAAAAGCAATAGTGGCGTCAAGAGTAGAAGGCATAAAAGAACTAATTAAAAACAACGAGAGCGGATTATTAACTTCAACATCGGACTTCGATATCTCAAAAGCTCTTGTCAAATTAAAGAGTAAAACCACTCGGGAAAAATTAGGTAAAAAAGCCAGATTCTTTGTTGCTCAAAACTTTGATATTGAAAAATTGCTTGCGTTAGAAACAACTCTGCTTAAAACAACAGTAAGATGAAAGAAAGCAGAATACTTTTTGTTTATAGAACTCCAAGAAAACATGTTTTAGAAAGTTGGGAAAAAGCTAAAATGCCAGATAGCCTTTTATTTGGAGCAAACCATCTAATAAAAAAAGGATACAAAATAGATTTTTTCGATTCGTCATATAGCATTTTTAATCCTTTCCATCCATTATTTTATCCTCTCGAACACTCAATAATTCACAAGGTGGGTATGGGATTTAAAATTGATCAAGCAATAAGACTAATGCCAAAGCTTAGAGATTACGACATCATTGTTGCAACAGGTGACTCGGCGGGCTTGCCAATTCTTGCTTTGAAATACTGTGGAGTCGTAAAAACGCCAATAATTTTTATGACGGCAGGCTTGGCAGGCGCGTTAAAAGGCAACGAAAATTCTTGGGTAGGCAAATTCTATAAGAAAATACTAAGAATGCCCGATGTGTTCACTGCTTACTCTCAAATAGAAATAGATTTTTTTGTAAAGAAAATGGGAATACCCAAGGGCAAGATTGAATATATGCCTTTAGGTACGGATTGGGACTATTTTTCAAAAAAACAGAAGCGAAAAACAACCAAAAACGTAATTTGCGCCGTAGGTGTAGATTCAGGAAGAGACTACGGCACACTTTTCAGAGCAGTTGAGGATTTACCATATGAAATCGAAGTTGCTTGTCATCCCTCAAACATTAAAGGATTGAAAATCCCAAATAACGTAAAAGTTCATTTAAATGCGCCAATTACAGAAGTAAAAGAGATATTTGATAGGTCGTTGATATCGATTGTTCCTTGCTATGAAAGATTTAGATCTGCAGGCCAAATGGTCATATTGGAATCGGGTTCCGCTGGTCTTCCTGTTATTGCTTCTAAAATAGCTGGTATAACCAGTGCCTTTAAGTTCAAAAATAAAAAAGAAATTTTATTTTTTGAACCTGAAAATGCCGATGACCTTCGAAATAAAATAAAATTACTGATTCAAAAACCGAAAACAGCTCAGATGCTTGGAAAAAGTATTTCACAAACTATTCACCGTGATTACACAACTAAGGTCCTTGCACGTAATCTTGCATCATATATAGACAATTTATAATGAGCAAATTTATTCAAGCACTGTTGGTAATCACTGTTTCTCTAATATATGGCTTACCGAATCTTATATTATTTTCAAAACTTGGCAACAATTACACACCTTTTACTCTTTCTGTAAAATCTCCTATTGCCCGTGATAAAACTTATGCTTATGGCCCAGAAGCGAATTTTATTTTGAATAATAAAAGCTTTCTAAAAGAAGTTTATGTTGAAGAATATAAAAATTCACCAACGCCGTTTATGGGGGAAACGGCACCTGCCGTTGTGGTAGCAGCTTTAGCGGCTGTATTAGGATCTCTCGAGCGAGCTTTCATTGTCTCCGATTTTATCTTCCCGCCGCTTATATTTTTAGCTTTTTTGCAAATATGTAGGATTTTTATAAAGAATAAGTGGCTGGCACTAAGCACGGCATTTGTAACAATCACATCTAGAGATTTTATTGCAGTAATTCCTTATCCTGATGAGATTTTTAAATACTTAACGGTTCAGGAGAATCAAAATTATTTACTTTATTTTTCTAGATCATTCCATCCGCAAGTCAGCTTCCTATTTTTAATTTCAGCCATTTTATTAGTTTTTAAGGTCGTACAAAATCCAACAAAATATAAATGGATTGTTTTGTTAGGAATTTGTTTTGGATTGGTTTTCTATTCGTACATTTTCTACTGGACATTGCTTGTTTTCTTTTATTCTATTTTGTTTTTTTACTTCTTAATAAAAAAAGATATACAAACCGTGAAATCCTTGTTTTTATCTGGGGCAATCGCACTATTCATTTCTTCTTTTTACTTAATCAATATGATCTACTTCTATCAACTACCTTTTATAAACGATTTCGTTGCCAAATCATCCCTTGATAATGTCCCCGTGCCACTAATGTTGCTAAGATACTTATTTTTAATACTTACGCTTCTTTTGGTGGTCAAGAATAAGAACAAACAGTTTGCTGTACTAGTTAGTCTTCTTTGTGCGGGTGTATTTATTACTCCCATTTCTAAATTTCTGATAGGTCAAGACCTGGAGACACTCCATTATTTAAGAAGAGCCATAATGCCATTTGCCACAATCGCGCTTTCTGTTATTTTATATAATTTTTTCAAAAAGAAAGAGACATTTTTAAAAATTAGCGCCTTTTTGATATTTATTATCTTTTTCGCTTTTTCCCTGGCAACACAACAAATTGCGACAGAAAAAATAATTGGAGCACATATTCGAGATGTTAACCTAGAGGCAGTTATGCATTGGCTTAACACCAATACCCAAAAATCTACAGTCGTAGGCTCCATAAATACTGACTTCTCTTCGCTAATCCCTCTGTATACCAATGATAAAGTTTACGTTCCCCCAGCAGATAGGACACTGACGCCTACGTATGAAGGGGTGGAAAGGTATAAAATACTTTCCGAGATCTTAGGCATAAACATTTCAGTTCAAAAGCAAAAATTAGCGGATCAAGTTTCCTACTTCTTTATTTACCAATCGTACAATCAGAATAGAAATTTAGATCCGAACTCTCCTCGAAAACAACAGGCGGATAGACAAATCGATACCTTGTCAGCCGGTAATGCTTGGAAGCAAAAAGTCAAAAGCTACAAACTGGATTATGTCGTAGTTACGCCAAGTGAATTAAAGGAAATTTCACCAAACATGAATTATCTAAGTTTTGTAACTTCTATAAACGAATATCTTATTTTTAGAATCAAATGAAGAAAAACGCTTATACAGAAATGTTTGATAACGAAATTGATCATGGTTGGTACGTTGGAACCAGAAAATTAGCAGCCAAAACAGTCGAAAATCTCATAAGTAAAAAAGTCAAAATACTAGATCTAGGATGTGGCACTGGGGGAACGATGAAATATTTTATAAAAAGAGGATATAGAAATATCTACGGAATAGACAATTCCAAGTATGCCATTAGCTTTTGTAAAAAAAGAGGAATAAAAAATGTAAGGCTGGGAGATGTCAATAAAATTCCGTTTGAAGACAAAAGTTTTGATGCGATTATTTGTTTGGATGTTCTTTACCATAAGGGAGTCGATTTGGAAAAAGCTCCGAAGGAAATCTTTAGGGTTCTCAAAGAGGGTGGATTTTTATATTCACAAGAACCAGCCTACGACTGGCTAAAAAGCAAACACGACGAGGCGATAGAAACTGGGAAAAGATTCACAAAAAGTGAGATTTCAAATATTTTTAAGAAGAACAACTTCATCAAAATCAAAACTTCCTACTTTAATACATTGTTAGCAATACCAATTTTTGTTTCAAGAATTAAGGACAATATTACAAAGTCTGATACCGAAAAATCTGATGTGAGAAAAATGTCAAATATCGCCAACAATCTGATTTATTTATCACTCACAATAGAAACTTACTTTCTAAAGCTTTTTTCATTACCGTTTGGAATATCAATTATAAGCGTATGGAAAAAGTAAAAGAAGTTATTTTGGTTAGCTTTATTTCTCTAGTATCCACATTGATTGCGGGTTACAATTTTGCCATTTCCGATCAACAAATTTTTATACCCTATATCTTGAAATTCCAGGACCCCAGTCTTTTTAAGGAAGACAGCCTCTTTTCCCAGTTCAGTGCAAACGCCTCATTGTTTTATCAAACATTTGCCTTTTTGACAAAATACACGGACATTCAGCTAATCTTTTTTGCATGTTTCACAATCGCAAAAGCAATTTTGTTTATAGGCATTTACTATTTGTCAAAATCCATATTCAAAAATAGAAATATTGCCCTATTGTCTCTTCTGCCTTTTATAATACCGAAATTTATTGGTGGTACAGCGACACTAACTTTTGATTCATTTTTTGGCTACAGGTCAATCGGACAAATTTTTTTAGTATTTTATCTTCTATTTATTATAAAAAAAAGGTTTGTATTCTCATCGCTAACTGGTGCTTTATGTTTGTTTATCCATCCACTATCAATCATTCCAAGTCTTCCGCTTTTGCCAATTCTAATTTTTAAAAACTCAAAAAACAAGATAAAAGATTTATTAATTTTTACAGTTTTCACAGTAACTTTTGTATTTTTTTATCAACTCACGTTCAAAACAGATCAAAATCTATTTGTTCATTCCCCAAAATGGCTTTCTATTATAAGGGCCAGAGACAACTATATTTTTATGAGTCAGTGGCAGCTTTTAGGGTGGCTATCTCTTTGCATGTACATAGTTCTGATAGGGATATACACAAAATTTTCAAAAGTACATAAAAAATCAGATATAGTATTAATTTCCTTAATATCATTATTTATGGCGACTGTTGCCAGCTTAGGTTTAGACTTTTTTCAACTTCCAGGGTTGGCTAAGTTTCAACTCGTTAGAGCTGTGATCCCCATTGGAATCTTTGGGCTGATTGTTTCACCATCGCTTTTAATGTTTAAAAATAAAACTAACAGATTCTTCGGGTTTATTTCTTTTGTGACACTTTCTCTTAACTTGTTTTACGTATTCTTAATAAGTACCGTTATCCTAATTATTCTAGCCTCAAGAGAAAAAGGAACATTCACACAGATTGTTCCGGACAAACTTGTAAGCCTCTGGGTTGTCACAATAGCATTTGGGTTTTTCTTAAACACATTCTATTTCAGAAATGCAATTCAGTTTCCACTTCAGCCAAACGATTGGACTTCAGTTCAAATTTGGTCAAAAAATAATACGCCCAAAGAAAGCATATTTATTGTTCCACCCACACTTGCTGGGTTCAGAATCTTTTCAAGCAGAACAATTGTGGGCGATGTTAAGGATGGGGCTGTTGTGCTTTACAGTGAAGGTTATGCAGAGCACTGGGACAGATTAATGAAAGAACTTGCATATTTTGACAAAATGAACGAAGTAGATTTTAAAACTTTTAGCAAAATGCAAAGATATGATTATATTGTCACCCCAAAACCTCAAAAGTTAAACTTTCCAGTCATCTACCAAAATAACTCTTACACAGTTTATAAAATATGAAAACTGTAACCAAAAAATACAATTCAACAATTGTTTATGCATTTCTTGTTGCACTAGCGCTGGTTGTCAGATTAATTTTGATGTCTATTGCAGCCCACAACGATCTTTTTGTTATCAACATGTTTCCTAGCCTCCTCTGGAGGGAAAATGTTGTAGATATACTTTCCTATTCAAAAAACGAAGTGAATAGAGCAGGTTTTTCTTTTTATCCACCTCTAACGTATTACACTTTGAGTTTGTTTCAATATTCTTACCAATTGTTTTCCGACACTTTTATTCCTTGGACTGATAGTTTAAGGCATTTATACGAAGGAGGGTTCCAGGGGAGAGAGGCTGATTACATTAAAATTGTAGCCAATCCAAACCTTCAAAGAGACATATTTCTAGCAAAAACTCCCTACCTGATTTTTGACATTGGCTGCATATTGTTGCTGATAGTCTATATAAGAAAAAAACTTTTAGACAAAAAAATTCTAATTCTGTGGTTATTTAATCCGGTTCTCTTGTATGGTGCTTATATTTTTGGTCAATTCGATATCATTCCAACTTTTTTTATTTTGCTGGGATTTTTGTTAATAAGAAAAAGATTCGCCTTAGGGATATTAAGTATTGGTGTAGCAGGTGCTTTTAAAAATTATGCATTTGTTTTCATTTTTGTATTGGCGTTTATTTATGGAAAAACCTTATTGGACAAAATAAAATTGACAATAGTTGGCTTTATACCAACAATAATTTTTGCCGTTCCTACCTTAATCAATAACCCAAACCAAGCGATTTTTGCTGTTTTTAACAGAATATTAGTCCAATCAAAAAGGCCTCTTAAAGGGTGGGCACTATACTCACAAATATTGCATTATTTAGCACTCGTGTCTTCATACTTTATAGTAACAATACTTGCGCCACTTTTTTCAATAAAAGACAAATGGCGATTATCAATTGGTGTTTGTTGCATACTTATTTTATTAGTTTTAACACTAGCACCAAAAACGTCATTCCATTATTTATTTTGGACGTTTCCTCTAATTATTTTATGGTTTAGGGAATTTAAAATTTCGGCAATAATACTTGTTGTACAAACAATAAGTTTTGCATCTTATAAAATTCTTGCACCAGAATTGCAAGCAGGACTCTTTACTCCTTTGGGACCCGGATTCTATAACCTGCCAACGTTTAATCAGTTAATAGATCAAATAATCCCATACAGATTAGTCAGCTCAACTGGTTTTCTGATTTTCTTTTTCTTTAACTTTTGGATAATTTCAACAATTATTCTTAATCTTATTTTTTCAACAGAAATCGCAAAGAGAAAATAACAATTATTTAGATAAATCAAAAATAATGAACTTATCATTGTCTTCCAAAACTTTGTAGTTGCTATACATGTATTCAGAAAAAAACTTATTTGAAATAAATTGACTCTTATTCCCTGATGCAAAAACTTTTGCACCTAATCTTCGACGGTCTTCCAGCTCCTCAATCGCACTACTTACTTGCGTATCTTCGATTTTAATAAACTCAAAATGTTCTTTTATCTTTTCGCGATCAACATTAAAAGACCAGCCTTTTCGATTGCTGTAGTAAACGAGTGCAGGCCCGCCGTCCATTGAGCCCACTATTAAGTCGTCAGGCTTGGTTAGCTTCTCCAGACTGCCAGCTGCATCTTTGACAAAAGAAAACCTTTCTATGGGCCTGTAGGCTCTTTGCATAGTGATGGGTAGGGTTGAGATTAAGTAGATAAAGAAAAACAATGTGGTTGCAAAAATACGATTTCTAATGACGGCAGTTCGTGATGAAACCACCATATTTATTATTGACTCGGAAGCAATCGCCATAAATATAGAAGCGATCGGTAAAAATGGTAAGTGGTAGTACTCATGAGACATTACATGTCTGTTAAAAACAACAAAATAAAGGATCACACCAGAAAGCCAAGAGTAAATAAAACCGAAATTCTTCTTTGGTTTCAATAAAAGACCAAGGGTAAGAAGCAATAAACCGATTGGTAAAAGAACAAGGTTTAGTTCAAATCCAAAAATATTCGAATAGTATGGATAACTAACATATAAAGAAGGATCAAACCAATTAACCAATCTATAATCACTTGCAAAAAAACTATCAATTTTTACAGAAAAAATATAACTATGTCTGTACCAAAGAAACGCCGGTACAAAAGACAGGATAAGGAAAAAAAAGAATTTGAAATTAACAATCTTGCGATCTTTTTGAAAGAAAATATAGTAAAAAACTGGGAATAAAAATACGGCTGCCGTTATTTTCAAAAGAACTGCCCAAGAAAATAATACCGCTGCCACTAGTAAATAGATAAATTTGTTAGCAAGAAGCCATTTGTGTAAAAAGTACAGTGAAGCTATCGCGGAAAATAGCATCATTTCATCTGGTTGGAAAGCTCTTGAAGTTAAAACACTAAGGGGAGAAAAAGTAAAAAAAGCGACAGAGTAGGTAGCGATAGTTTTACCTAGCAATTTGGAAATTAACAAAAATAAAAATAAAGTGGCAAACGCATAAGAAGCAATCGAAACGATTCTTCCCTGCCAGTCACCAAAGCTTCCTAAAATAGTACTTAAATAAGCTACAACCAAATTGTAGCCAGGAAACTCTATCAAATAATACTTATGTTGTGGTCCATAATAATCAACCCTTGGGTATAGAAAGTTAAATTTATCCTCAATCAAATTCTTTGTAATATTTGCAGTCTGAATTTGACGAGTGGGATAAAAGTCCACCAGTGGTAGATCAATTTTGTAGACACGCTGAAGTAAACCAAAAGCAATTATAAAGGCAACTATTAAAGTTCTTGATGTTTTCATGCTAATTCCTTGTTACTGTATTGGCGAGTTGTTTGATAGATATTTTTCCTATACTGGAATAGTTCTGCAAAAACTGTCGTTGTTTACGGCGCATAACATTGCGAGTGGAAAACATTCTACTGTCTAGTAGTAGTTTAACCAACCCCCTTTCATTTTTAGTAACGCCGTTCACGTTATCCTCATCAAGGAATTTTACACCCCATTCCATCGAAGGAAAATAAATTACCGGTTTGCTCAGTATAAGCGCATCAAGTGCCGCAGATGTTGTTTGTGCAATTATTAAATCAGATTCCTCTATTGCAGATTTCAAAGTTTCTTCTCCTGACAGATCGAACGAGATTTTGTATTTTTTTGAAATCGAAAATGGCAAGGTTGTGTCCGCCCTTGGATGAAGCCTCAATCTCAACCTATATTTAAAATCGACCTTAGACAAAGCCCCAAAAAGTTGTTCGTAACTCTGGTCGGCACTTTTTATGGTGTTCAAAAGAAAAAGTCCATCAGAATCTTGAGCAAGAAAAAGAATTTTTTTCTTAGAGGATTTATTTAAAGCCAAACTCTTTGACACAGCAAGCTTACTGTAGTCAATAAAAGGTGGCCATCCGCCAATCAATATTTTTTCCCAAGAGATCCCTCTACTTGCAAGTATTTCGGCTGGGATTTCACCCCAAGCAATCATTTTGTCGCCGCAAAAGTACTTTGATTCCGCACCAAAGGTTATACCATGTTGAATTTCCCAAGATTCAATATTTTTCGCCTTATTCTTCCTAATATAAGTTTGTATGTTTGAAGCGTTGGTTAGGTATATAAATTTTTGAACGTCATAAGTTTTCATGAGCGTTGAATAAAAAATTTCATGAAGATACAAAGCAGGAAGATCAGTCAAAAATAAAGAGATTAGACGCGGTTTGATCAGATCCCATAAATCGTAACCTAAAAAACTTATTTTCTCTTCTTGAACGTAAAAAAAAGTTTTTATTAACAAAAACAATTTAACCAACACATATTGCGGTATAGCAGAGAAGTCCACCCATCCGCTGTAATCAATATGTTTGATTTTGTTTCTTTCCAGATCTGGTCTTGAATTGCCAAGCTTGCCAATCACCAAAGGCTCAAATTGCCTGCCATTTAAAATGGTGGAAATTAAACTTAAACAGTTTTTTACGTGGTAAGTATTTGCAGCAATTATAATTACTTTTCCAGCAATTCGAGGTGCAAACCCAGATCGCACCTTCGGTAATAGCGCAAACTGTACTGTATACTTTATGAGCCAAAAACTTTTTGATATGTTTGATGTTGTTACTGCATAACGGCTTGCAACAGTTAAAATGAGAGGAGAGTAAGCATCGAAGTTTGAAACGAGCTTTATTTTTGCCTTGGTGAAGCGGAAGCTTAATTTTTCACTGAGATCGAAAATCCTGCCTTTTACACTTGCTGGGAAAAAACTTTCAATGTTTTGGTAGTCGAGGCCCTTGTTAATGAGATATTCTTTTGCAGTTGTGCTCAGCGGGAAATAAATAACATCACGCGTCGACGTGGTTTCAATATCACGGCCAGAGAACACAAAAGCCAGATCTTTAGACATTAAGGAAAAACAAGTATTCTGTTCGCATTTTTTTCACTGCAAAATTGCCTGTCATTTAGATGAAGGAATTTTAACAGAATAAGCCATTTTAATCCTCTCGTTTGGGTAGAACTGGGTAACACTCCTATTAACAAAAACGCTATTATCATCTTTAAATAACTGTATTACTCTGTCTAAGCTGACATTATCGCCGAGCTTCTTGACAACGTTTTCTGCTGTTTTAAAATCTTCTTGAGTATCCACGGTTACTCTTACTTGAGGAAAGCTATATTTTTCAGAGGCTTCCAAACATCCAATCGCAAAATCTGTTGGGTTGTCTATAAAGTATGTACCTATATGCTCACGATGATAATCTGTTGTGGACTTTTTTGCAGCAAGAGCCAAAGCCTCGGTTGTAAATACTTCACAAGCACTGCCTAGTGGATAACCGCGAGAATATGTATAGTCATTTTTCTCGCGAATATGTTTTTTGATAAGCTCATCAAATATAAAAGACTGGCCAAATGGATTATCAGAAGTGATCCGAACAACTATTTCCGATGAAAATTTTTTGGCAGTATCCACATACCTTGCCAAAACGTCATTTTCACTACCACGGAAAAAATCAATATTCTTTCGCTGACAAAACTCGGCTATTTGCAAGTCAGGCTCAGAATCCGTCGTTGCGACAATTACTTTATCGATCAACTTTGCGCGAGCTGCTTCCTCAATCACCCACGCCAAAATAGGTTTCCCAAAAAGTTTCATCATAACTTTTCCTGGCAGGCGCGTAGAGCCCATTCGAGCTTGAATTATTGCGTGAATGTTCACGAAAGAATTATATCCCATCCTTCTCCTGCCAGTTCTCAGATAGGATATATCGCTGAAGTTTGCTTAAAACATGATAGATTTTTTGTTTAAAACTTACGCACAGAGCACGGCTGTAGACTTTTAGGAAATACGCTATAATACGTTGCGTTCAATCGAGAAAGAATTAGTAGTATGGTTAACAAAACTTGGAAAAAAGTGTACGTACTCGGAGCAGGCATGAGCGGACTGGCAACTGCTTTACGACTCGCCGAACTAGGCGTCAACACGACGCTCATCGAAAAAGAGAAGCAGGTTGGAGGTCTTGCCGGCAGTTTTGCGTGGGGTGAGTTCGATAATCTCGATTACGGTCCACACATCTACCACACACCTGACAAACAGTTAGAAAGAATCTGGAAAAAAGAATATGGTGACTTGTTCTATGAAAATGAATTCTGGGGCAAGAATGTTAAAGGTGAAAATTTTGATCAATACTTCGATTACCCACTATCTTTTGAATCTCTCAAGAAATTTCCACCAAGCGAGCAGAAAAAAATTATGAACGAGCTCTCGCATTTAGACGAGACAAAATTGGCTGAGGCAAAAAGCTATGCCCAGTACGTTCGGGAGCTCGTCGGCCCCACGCTTATGAAATATTTTTTCGTCCGTTATCCTCAAAAATTGTGGGGAGTCAAAATTGATGAAATGACTGCTAATTGGGCACCTAAACGTGTGAATTTCAGGACTAAAGATGAACATTTCCATGCGGGGATAAGAAGAAAATAATTGTTTCATCCACCGACGCTGTTGTATCTACAATACCTGTACCAATCTTGGCCGAGTACCTTGGGATCAAGAATAAGCTGAAATATCGCGGCGCGAAACTTGTTTTTGTTGCGCTCAAGAAAAGCGAAGCGATTCCTGATAAGTTTAACTTTTTATACTATGATGCTCCAGATATTATTTTTCATCGTGTAAGCGAACAAAAAAAGTTTTGCACAAACGGATTTCCAGGTGATAAAACAGTTGTTTCATGCGAAATAGCATACACACAAGGGGATTCCCTCGATAGGGGCGACCAGAACAAAATCATGGCGCGAGCAGTTAGTGACCTTATCCGAGTCGGCCTTGCGAGAAAAGAAGAAATCCTCAGGACAAAAATTGTCTCTTTACCCTTTGTTTACCCGCTCTTGGTGCGGGGTAGTGAGCCGGAACTTGTTAATGTGCGCAGTCGCCTCGCTTCATTTAAACAGCTCTATTGCATAGGTACAGGGGGTGATTTCCGCTATGATGATCTTCAGGTACTCCAACTGCGTGGTACCGATCTTGCAGAGCGACTTGCAGTGGATGAAAGCGAAGAAGGGCGTGAGCTAGTAAAAAACGACTCAACATTCAAATTTAATCAGACAGTTTCTCTTGGGGAGCATATTGTGGGAGGGGAACATCCTGCATTCATAATCGCCGAAGCGGGACTCAACCATAACGGTTCCCTCAAGCTTGCGCTCGAACTGATCGATCAGGCCAAGGAGGCAGGGGCAAGTGCAGTGAAATTTCAGACATACCATGCCAGCAACAGAGTATCTCGTGCCGTCAAAGGTAACCGCTACGCAGAAGAACTCATCGATTTGGAAGAAACAACATATGACATGCTACATCGACTCGAGTTGAGTAACGAAGATCATAAAAGACTTTTTGCGTATGCAAAGAAAAAAAACATCGAAATATTTTCGACACCATTTGATTTGCAAAGCGTTGATTTACTAGAGGAGCTTGGCATCTCTTTCTACAAGATCTCTTCCATGGACCTTGTAAATTTACCGCTGATCAAGAAGGTGGCCAAAACTCAAAAGCCCATGATCATCTCGACCGGTATGTCGACTCTCGGTCAAATCGAAGATGCCGTCGAAGTGGTACGCGAGGCAGGCAACAAGAATCTCATTCTACTTCATTGTATTTCGAGCTACCCGGCATCAGCCCAGGACATGAATCTTGCTGTGATGAAAACATTGCGCACAGCATTTGGAGTGCCGGTCGGTTTATCTGATCACTCGATTGGGATCACTGTCGCCACTGTTGCCCTCGCGCTGGGAGCAGAAATCATTGAAAGGCATTTCACACTCGATCGATTTATGGAGGGGCCAGACCATATTCTCTCGTCGGACCCCCCAGAAATGAAGGAGCTTGTGCGACTCAGCCATCTTATTCCACTGATTAAAGGTTCGCCGGCAAAAGTCATTGTGGGAAGCGAGCGCGAAACTATCAATCGTTTCAAAAAATGTCTATATGCCGCTGTTAATATCCCGATAGGTAAGAAAATAACTGCTAGTATGATTGCGATAAAAGGTCCAGGCGGTGGCATACTACCCAAAAATATCGATCTCATAATCGGCAGAACTGCCAAAAAAGAAATTCTGAGCGACCATCCTATTGAATGGGACCATATCAGCTAGAGCATGCAAAAAGACATTGAGACTATCCTCAAAAACATTCTGTCACAGGCCAAAGGTCGTCTAACAGGATTTGTTATTGGTAATACTTCTGGTATCTTTGAGCGCGGGCGGTTTTATCCAACGCCAATTAGAGAAACCCATGCGCTTATGTACGGGGGTGTTATCGTACGTGACGTCACAACAGCAATAAAGATCGCAAGACAAGTCGATGGTAGAGTCGACTACGTCATTTTGGATTCGGAAAAGAAAATAGAGAAAATCTATTACGGAAAAAAAGATTCCGGCAATATCGAAAGGCATGTACGGAAGGAAATTTCCAAATCAAAAATCGTCACTTATAAAGGCAATGATATGACTGTGGAAGCCATTGATTTTCTACTGGGGCAAGTAATCGGAGATCTCGGCGCCCGAACAATTGCCGTTATTGGTCTTGGCAATGTCGGTTCAAAAATTGCTCTTAAATTGGCAGAGCGAGGCGCCTATGTGCATGCTTATAGGCGCGACCAACACAAACTCAAAAAAATCGTAGCGGGTCTCAATCTTATCAAATCCGAACATACCATCTCCTACGTATCAAGCGCAAAAAATATTATGGAAGCCTGTGCTGGAGCAAGCGTGGTTATCGCAGCTGCCGACGCACGCGGCATTATTGGTATAAAACATTTGAAGCAGCTAGATGAGAATATAGAGCCGGTCCTAATCGACGTTGGGAAAGGTTGCTTCACAGACAAAGTGATGGAAAACGAGGCTTATACGGTTTATCGAATCGATGTTTCGATGGTTCAAAAACATGCGTTCACGGCGCTTCTTGAAACCAAGGCCCACTACAGCAAATCGCTTGGGCGTCGCACGATTGCCAAGCATAATATTAACCTAGTTTCACTTGGGCTCCTTGGTAAACGCGGAGAAATTATCGTCGACGACATCAATAAGCCGTCTGCCATAATCGGGGTTGCAAACGGCAATGGTTCGCTTGTTAAACGTACAGAGAAATACGCCAAAGCGCTCCAGAAACTAAAAACTCTTTACGCCATCCATTAGGCTTAAGTAAGGCCGGTTATCAATTTGGCATAACTTATAACCCTTCGAAGAATTTGTTAAAAGTTTCAACTATTAAATCAATTTCACTTGTTTTCAGATCTTGATGGCAACCAATAATAAAACCGTTTTGATTCAGAAATTTTGCAACAGGAAAGTCTTTTTCAATATTACCGAACAATTTTTTATAAACAGGCTGATTTAAAAGTGGCATTAAGTATCTAGTTTCTATGCCACGAATTTCCAAGTATTCTATCAGTTTATTTCTATTTACCTTTTTATTCAAAATAACGATAGGGTAGAGCATAAAAGCATGGGTTGAACCTGGACGAATTTTCGGCGTTTGAATAAAAGCAGACCATTTGGCGAGTCCCTTTGTTAGACGTGCAGCGTTTATTTGTCTCTTTTTAATTATTTTCCCAGAATCTTTGAGTTGGGGAAGACCAAGAGCTGCCTCTATTTCTGTAAGCCTAAAACTATGCCCTAGATGAATAAAAGAAAATCTTCTGTCTACAATATTAAATAACTTCTTGCGATCTTGGATGTCGTCATC
>JACPYZ010000020.1 GCA_016195765.1 Candidatus Curtissbacteria bacterium
ATACAAAATTACTCTGGAAAGAACTGTGTTTACCGCATCTAGTTGCCACGTTTGTAGTGCCGGCACCAAGAAAACGATAATAACCATCCAGCGAGCAAGTTCTGCTAAAATTTCGCTCCAGCCAACTTCATGGCCTTCGATTTTGGAAATACCGTATCTATTAAGAAAGTTTTCAAATCGAAGAGCCTTAAGAACCCCAATAATTACTCGATAAAAAATGGCACCGATTACAAGGCCAATTGCCAAAATAATCAAGCCACCGATAAGTTGGGGTAAAAAGGAAACGAAATCTGCAAAGGCACCAACAACTGCTGCCGTTACCGTCGTAGATAAATCTTCTATACTCACCTTAAATCACCTCCTTCCAAAATGTAGGACACAATCCCAGTTTAAGTAGAACTATAAGTGCCGGTCAAGTTTTTCTAATCTTCTCAGCCAATTTTCAGCCAAAAAGGTATAATTTGAGATCCTAGATGCGTATTTTAGTAATCGAAGACGAGCATAAAATAGCCAATTCAATTAAAAAAGGGCTGCAACAAGAATCTTTTGCGGTAGACGCTATTTATAACGGTACAGAAGGCTACGACCTAGCAAGTACCGAGGATTACGATTTAATTGTATTGGACCTTTTATTGCCAGGGATGGACGGATTGGAAATCTGTAAAAAACTACGCGACAAACAAATCCACACGCCAATTATTATGCTGACTGCAAAAGACCAGGTAGAAGACAAGGTAAAAGGCTTAAATTCTGGAGCCGACGATTATCTGGCAAAACCTTTTGCATTCGAGGAACTTTTGGCGCGAATTCGCGCACTCGCAAGGCGCCCTAAAAATACCATCACCAACACTTTGGCAATCGAAGATCTAACACTGGATACCGAAAATTTTGTTGTCAAGCGAGCCGAAAAAATGATAGAACTTTCAAAAAAAGAATTTTCCTTGCTTGAATACTTAATGCGTCACCCGGGACAAATTTTGACAAAAGACCAAATTATTAACCACGTGTGGGATTATGACGCCGACGTTTTGCCCAACACAGTTGAGGTTTACATTGGTTACCTAAGAAAAAAAATCGACAACTCTTTTAAAAACAAAACCATACTCATCCATACTCATCGGGGTTTTGGCTACAAAATAGGAAGCCCAAAATAATGTTCCATTCCGCTCGCATAAAATTAACAGCCTGGTACTTACTCATTATTATGCTCGTGAGTATCACCTTTAGCACTATTATTTACCAGGGTATCGTGCGTGAAGTTGAGCGTTTCGACAGAGCTCAAAGAGTAAGAATCCAAAGGCGACTCTTGGAACAAACCGGCGATTTACAATCGCCTCTTCCCATGCCTTCATCCAATCCAGAGCTTGTAAAAGAAGCCGAACAAAGGGTTTTGGCTCTGCTGTTTTTTATAAACGCGATCATATTATTAGTTTCTGGTGGGCTAGGCTACTTGCTGGCAGGCTATACGCTCAACCCGATTAAAAAAATGGTCGAAGATCAAAACCGTTTTATTGCCGATGCTTCGCACGAACTGCGGACGCCACTGACATCGCTAAAAAGTTCAATCGAGGTCTTTATGCGAGGTAAGACAGCAAATCCAAAGGAAGTAAAAGAATTGTTAAGTAGCAACTTAGAAGAAGTTAACCAGCTGGAATCTTTAACTGCCGACCTTTTGCAGCTTACAAAATATGAAGCCGGTAATGGTAAGGTTCACTTTGATCGGGTCGAAATAGAAACAGTTATAGACAAAGCAGTTCAAAGAGTGCAACCGCTCGCTGTTAAAAAACACATCAAAATCATTAAGAAAACTATTAAAAAACAAGTAATAGGCGAAGCTGAAAGTCTGACAAAATTAATAACGGCGTTATTGGATAACGCCATTAAATACAGTTCAAAAAATTCCACTATTTCAGTTTTCTGCAAACAAATCGATTCAATCATCGAAATCACCGTTCAAGATTCAGGCATCGGCATAGACCAAAAGGAACTCGGCGACATTTTTAATCGTTTTTACAGAAGTGACAAGTCACGTTCCAAGGAAAACATTGCGGGTTACGGCCTGGGTCTAGCAATTGCCAAGAAGATTGTAGATAACCATAAAGGCACAATAACTGTTAAAAGCAAAGTCGGACACGGAACAGCTTTCACTATTCATCTGCCCATAAGTCATACGCGGGTCTAAGCTCTTTCTCAGTTACTGGGAAATAGAATTTAAAAAGATGGATACAAAAAATCAAAAAGGTAAAAACACAAACTTTTTTTCAAAAACAAAAAACCAAATACTTTCTCACAAAAAAATTGCGGTGGCAGCGGTTGTGATTATCTTGGGAGGTTTCGCTCTTTTTGCAAACATTAATACGAAGGCAGCAACTCCTGCATATCAAACTGCAAAAGTGGAAAAAGGCACCATTGTTTCCACAGTTAGCGCTTCGGGACAAGTTTTAACCGCAAACTTAATGAATGTGACAACAAATGCAACTGGTACGGTCAAAACTGTATTTGTAAAAGATGGCGACAGCGTGGATGTTGGCACAAACATTTTGGAAATCGAGCCAGATGCAAGTACAAAAGCCCAAAACACGCAAGCATATGCTTCGTATCTTGCTGCCAAAAATAATCTCAATGCAGCTCAGGTCAACTTGTACACAACGCAATCAACAATGTTTACCAACTGGAATACGTTTATGGTTCTGGCTACTAATTCGACATATCAAAACGGAGATGGTTCCCCTAACGAAACAAACCGCGCCCTGCCACAATTTCACATCGCCCAGGATAATTGGCTAGCTTCGGAAGCTACGTACAAAAACCAACAAGCAGTTGTTTCCCAAGCTCAAGTAGCTTTAAGTAGTACTTGGCTTTCTTACATGCAAACATCTTCGATTGTGACAGCACCTATGAAGGGAACAGTCAACAATATTACCTATGTTCCGGGTATGGTTCTAGCATCTCAACAGTCTTCCAGCTCAACAAGTTCAACTTCTAGTAACAATTCAGCAGGGCAACGTGTTGCGGTAGTTAGAAACGAAGGTAATCCAATTGCAACGTTCAATGCTTCAGAAGCTGATGTTTATAAAATCCAGCCAGGACAAAGAGCCACACTTACTTTGGACAGTATTGCGGGAAAAACTTTTACCGGTCGCGTCATGACAATTGACCGCGTCGGCACAGTCACCAGTAATGTAACGAGTTATCCGGTGATAATTTCACTCGATACAGACAACAACCAGATTCTTCCTAATATGGCCATTTCTGCCAATATCATTATCGATACCAAAGACGATGTTCTGCTTGTGCCTTCTGCCGTTGTGCAAAAGCAAGGAGACGTTGCAACTGTTCGGGTTTTAAACCATGGTCAGGTAGAAAATAAAATGGTAGACACTGGGTTGGTTTCTGACACTCAAACCGAAATCATCTCAGGTCTTAGCGAAGGCGAAGAAGTCGTTTCAGGCGCGAGAACCACCACAACCGGCGGCACTGGGACAGGCAGTGGCACAACTTCGCCTTTTAGTGGCAACTTAAGATTTGGCGGTGGAGGTTTTGGTGGCGGCGGAAGATGACAATAAACGATGATTCATATTTCTCATTTGTCCAAAATCTATAAAACCGGCGACGTTGAAACGGTAGCTTTGGATGATGTCTCCTTTGACATTAAAAAGGGTGAATTTGTGGCAATCATGGGCCCTTCTGGATCTGGAAAATCCACTTTAATGCACATGATTGGCGCCCTAGACACGCCAACAAGCGGGCAGTACGTGCTGGATGGAGAAAATGTTAGTGATCTCACAGACGATGAGCTAGCAGACATTAGAAACAGAAAGATCGGTTTTGTTTTCCAAGCTTTTAATCTTCTTCCCCGTAGAACCGCTTTGCAAAACGTTATTCTTCCGATGACCTACGCTTCTGTTGCTGAAGACGAAAAACGAGAGCGGGCGATTAGGTACCTAAACATGGTGGGGCTTGGCGAAAGACTAAACCATACATCCAATCAATTATCCGGAGGCCAAATGCAACGAGTAGCCATTGCCCGGGCGCTTGTCATGAATCCAAGCATTATCCTAGCAGACGAACCAACAGGCAATATTGCAAGCAATCAAGCCAATGAAATTATGAGTATCTTTCACAAGCTAAACGAAGAAGGGCACACAATCGTCATGATTACTCACGAGCCCGATATTGCCGAAAATGCCAAAAGAATAATTCAAATTAAAGACGGTAAGATTGTTAGCAATAGCACAAAACACAAACAAAAAAAATAAATGCTTTATACAGAAATTGTCACGGAGGCTCTAGGCACACTTACTATTAATAAGTTAAGAACTGGTTTGGCAGCTTTAGGAATAGTGATCGGCATTGGAAGCGTAATAACGCTTGTCTCTTTGGGCCAAGCGACTCAACAATCGATTCAATCACGAATTCAATCGCTCGGTGCAAACCTTCTCACTGTAAGTCCGGGTGCCCAAAGACAAGGCGGTGTGGGCAGTGCAACGAGCGATACGACTCTTACTAGTGCAGACGCGGAAGCGATACAGACATCGGCCCAAATAACATCGGTTGCAACCGTATCACCAGAGGTCGATGGCAGAGTCCAGGTCACAACCGGCAAAAACAATTCGAATATCCGTGTCAATGGCGTTTTGCCTCAATATGCCGAAGTACACAAAGTAACTTTAGATTCTGGTGTTTTTATAACGGCAGAAGACAATAACAGCAGAAGAAAAGTAGTAGTTATTGGCCCGCAAGTAGAGGCCGATTTATTTCCAGATGGTGGTGATCCTGTTGGCAAAACAATTAGGATAAAAGGCACGTCTTTCCAAGTTGTTGGACTGACGGCCACAAAAGGCGGAAGTGGTTTTGGCAACCAAGATAACGTTGTGTATGTACCACTTAGTGTGGCCCAAGAACAATTACTAGGCCAACCTTATTTAAGTGATATTTCACTAGAAGCTAAAAGCTCGGAAACCATGACGCAAGCCCAAAATGAAGTAGGTTACCTTTTGCTTGCCAGGCATAAACTTTCCGATCCGACAAAGGCAGATTTTCGAATTCAATCTCAAGCTGATATTTTAAGTGCAGCAACCTCGACAACTGGGACATTCACCTCGCTGCTAGCGGGAATTGCCGCTATATCGCTTCTGGTGGGCGGCATTGGCATCATGAACATCATGCTGGTAACAGTTACAGAACGCACCCGCGAAATCGGCTTAAGAAAGGCATTAGGGGCCAAAAAGAAAACAATCGTCACTCAATTTTTAATCGAGTCAATCATCCTGACTTTTGTTGGTGGGGTAATTGGCATGGTAATTGGTTGTTGGAGAAATTTTAACAATTGACGATCGTGGCATGACCATTAAGCTCCAAGATGGAAGTACAAAAATTGTCTTAGTTTCGGACAAAACTTCTATTAACAAAGCAGCTCAAGCAACAAAAGACGATTTAAAAACAGGTGAAAGAGTTTCTGCATTTGGTATGCAAAACCCAGACGGTAGTGTTTCTGCAACAAATGTTCAGTTGAACCCACAAATGTTTAGAGGTGGTACGGCAACAAGTAGTCCAAGCCCTGCAAACTAAAGAGATTTTTATCTCTGTCAAACGCAACTCTCAGCTCAAAACTGGGAGTTGTTTTTTTTTGCAACTTAAGCATTATTTCAGCTTCATTGTTTAAAGTATGGCAATAGAAAAGAGGAGGTGATTAATATTCTTTCAAAGAGCAAATTAATTGTGCTAAGTCTAGCCGCAATGCTTATTGGAACTGGAGCCTTGGGTGCTGTACAGGTTTATGCCCAAAGCAGTAACGGTGCTTACCCAGCGATTGTTCAAAAACTTGTAGATAAATTTCACTTGAACCCAGACGAAGTGAAATCGGTTTTTGACCAAAATAGGCAGGAAAGAACGGCAAACAGGCAACAAAAGCTGGAAGATCGCCTTAGTCAGTTGGTCAAAGACGGCAAAATTTCCCAAGACCAAAAACAGAAGATTTTGGCGAAGCTTAAAGAGCTGCAAGCAAATCGACAGGCAAATCTCCAAAGCGCCAAAAGCATGACGCCTGAACAAAGAAAGGCAGCCATTCAAAAGGAGAGGGATGACCTTAAAGCTTGGGCACAACAAAATGGAATTGATCTAAAAAACCTTATGATCCGTCCGGGGTTTGGATTTAGAGGACATTGGGGATTTTAGATAAAGAGTTTCAACTTTCACAGGTAAACGGCGCCCTTAAACTGGGCGCTGTTTTTTTACCTATCGACATCGTAAGCAACACGCACACTGGTACCGTCGTTTTTAATTTTGCGGATTATTTCGTGCTTTAGGTCTTTTAAGTTTTCAACATGGGTTCCCCCGCAGGGAACACCAAAGGTTCCAAACATCACAACACGCGTCGGTTTGCCTTCTGGAATATTTGTGGGCACATTTTTACAAATTTCCTTAAGTTTATCTTTTGCAACAAACTTAACCTCAACTTCAATGCTCTCCGCGATATGTTTATTACAAATTTCCTCAAGCTTAGCCGGTAGCTCGTTTCTTTGTACATCATCTGCGTTCCCTTCGTATTCGACATAGGGTCCGTCGGGAAAGTGAAAGCCCTTACCAGGAATCCATTCAAGGCCGCTTTCTTCTACGGCCATATCAACTAAATGTCCAGCAGAATGTAACCGGCTATGCAATTCCCTTCTTTCAACATCGACTAGACATTTAACCTTTTCGCCTTTTGCAAATTGGCCTTTTTCAAAAGACCCAATATGTTTAACCAAACCTTCAAGGTATCGAACCTCATCAACAATGAATTTACCATTGGTGCTTTCTATCGTCCCTTTGTCGTAAGGTTGGCCGCCACCTTGGGGATAAAAAATAGTGCCATCAAGGTAAACGATTGTCTTATCGTCCTCCTCTACAATATCCACAACGGTAGCTTCCGCTTCTGTTTGCCTAAAATTTTCTAGATAAATTAATTCAGTTGATTTCATTTTTGTGGGGGCACTGGGATTCGAACCCAGAACCAATCGCTTAAAAGGCGAGTGCTCTACCGTTGAGCTATACCCCCAAAAACGAAGTGAGCAGGGACACATCAGATTCACCGAAGGTGAAGGCTGATATAACTCAACTCAAGCTTCATACTCTAAAAGTACTTTTAAAGTAATGAGAATTATAACAACGATATAACTTTGTGTAAAAGGTGTTTCTATTAAGCCTTTGGTATCTTTTGGGGCCTGGTTATCTTCGAAGTAATTTCGTTTATTCCTCCGCCAGAAGTTCCTCGTCTAAAAGCTTTGCTCCTTTTGTCTACCTTGTAAGCAGTCTCCATATGAAATCATTTTAGTCAAAACATATAAATGCTGTGAAAAAGAACTGTAAGAAAGTTCTAAAAGTCACTCAAGATAGGTATTATTTGGTAAAATTTACTTATGCTCAATTGGGTCGACCTTCTTATACTAGTAGCTGTTCTATTTTCTGCCCTTCAAAGTCAAAGAGTCGGGCTTATTAACGAAATTCTTAATTTTGCCGGACTAACGTTTTCCCTAATAGGTTCCCTTTTGCTATATCCAGGTGCGGCATTTTTGATCACTAAAGTTTTTACTCTACCAAAAATTGTAATTAACCCCATTGCCTTTTTGGTGGTTTGGATCGTAATCGAAACAGGCTTTTTCTTATTGGTTAAAACTTTCGGGGGAAAATTATTTGGCAAAATTACCTCGCGACCAGCCGATGCTTATCTGGGTTTTATCCCTGGTGTCTTAAATGGTTTGCTGTTTTCGGCCTTCACACTTTTATTTGTAGTTTCGCTGCCTATTAACCCTTCTGTTAAGCAAGATATTTTTAATTCTAAATTTGGATCTTCCTTGGTTAGCGCTGCCAGCAAAATCGAAGAGCCATTTAATAATATATTTGGCCCCATTGCCAAGCAAAGCCTAACTTTTTTAACAGTTAACCCGGAAGAAAAAGGTTCGGTAGAACTTGGTTACACCCAGCAAGAATTTACAATCGACCTAGCCGGCGAGCAACAGATATTCAATTTGGTGAACCAAGAACGGGCAAAAGTTGGAGCAGCCGCCTTGGTTTGGAATGAAAGTAGAGCCCAAGTGGGTAGAGGCCACAGTGAAGACATGTTTAAGCGCGGCTATTTTTCTCATTATTCGCCAGAAGGTAAAGATGTTGGAGACAGACTTCAAGAGGCAAGCATTTCTTACAGCATTGCTGGTGAAAATTTGGCGCTTGCCCCAAGCATCCAGCGGGCGCACGATGGTTTGATGAATAGCCCGGGCCACAGACGAAATATTCTTGACCCTGCTTTCAAACGCGTCGGCATTGGCGTTATAGACGGCGGCGTCTACGGTAAAATGGTAACTCAGATCTTTACAGATTAATTTGCCCAATTTTCAAAGCGGGCGTATCATAAACCCTGAGTGGACAGAGAACATATTCATTCAGAGATAAAAGAAGTAATCCTCATGCGCTCTCCTTTTGTGGGCACACTCATATACCATGATGAAAATTGGGATAAGTGGCAAAATGACCTAGACAGAGAGGCGGGTTTAATCTTACAAACACTTCGCAATCATGGCGGAGCGGACATGTACGAAGTTGCAAGAGATATGGCAATTAGCCTTTTTGACGAAGCAGGACTTTTTTGCGATGGTAATAGCTTTGAAAATAGGGGCAAGGCTGCTTCTTACTTACTTTTGGCGGGTTTTGAACTTGGCAATCCAATTGCCGTAAACCCGTTTTCCCAAGAAATTGCAGATTCGCTATTTGATCTTGGCCTTCTTCATAGGGATGATGTTGCATGGCAAGAACGAGTCATGTTAGTAGGTACACAAATCAGGCAAAAAGTCACGGGAGGGTTTCAACCGGTTTTTTCATCAAGCATAGACTCAATATTGCCAGGAGGTTCAGTGGAGTACAGACCGCCAGAAAAATTTAACTTAAATTAATCAAACAGTTTACTGTTGAGGCAAGCATTTCAACCTGAAAGACTTTAGGCGAAAATTTTAATTTTCCCGCAAGAAGTTCAATCTGAACTTTTTATCTCCAAAATACCCTGTTACTTCCGGCATAATCAATGGCATTTTGGCAAGTTTTGCAGGGAAAACCGTGTAGTCGCCATACTTATCATTAACCAAGTCAGAAGCCCTTACAAGTTCTTCGCGTTTGCGATCGCGAGTAAATAGGGGAATGGGCATTGTATTTTTGGGTGCTAACATTCCCAAAAACACGCCACAAAATCGCACACTTGTTACATCCCACTTTTTGGCAATTGTTAGACAATACTTAAAAAACTCTTCACCGTCGTCGATATAATTTTTAAGCGTCTTGTGCCCGTACCAGCGTTGTTCCTCGTTATGCTGCCCACGTTGGTAATTGGCAGAGCCTGATCGCAACGCTAGGCCAACGTAGCGACCTGCAAGCCCCATGCGCCTTGCCTTATACGACCCTTCTTCGCATAAATTACGAATCAAAGCCTCTATCTCTTCTACTTTTGTAAGATTACGATGGGTTGTATAGGTTCTACCGACACTTTTGGCGTCTGGTATCTGTTCAATTGCCGTAACCTCACTACTGTCTATACCGCGGCAAATATTATAAAGATGCAAAGACCAATGTGGCCCAAAGTTTTTTTGAAGAAATTCCATATTCTTTTCTCTTAGCTGCGGGAAACTATCAATGCCCAGGCTTATTAAATGGCTATAAAGTCCGTATCCTAGCCCACAAACATCTGTAAGCTTGGATCGGTCTAAGACTTCAAGTTTATTTTCGTTAGTTATCCAAAAAAGGCCGTCTGGCTTAATTTGTTCCGAAGCTAGTTTTGCCAAAAGCCGGTTGTGCGAAACCCCAACAGAGCAAGTCATATAATCGCCAACTTTCCTCAGCCGTCTTTTAATTTCAAAGACAATATTAAAAACATTGCCAAATATTCGCTCGCTTTCTGTCACATCTATAAAACATTCATCCAAAGAAAATGCTTCACAGGTAGGGGAGTAACTGCGACATA
>JACPYZ010000074.1 GCA_016195765.1 Candidatus Curtissbacteria bacterium
GGATCGTCAACGTACGAAGGAAATTCTATCATCTGGGGTTACTATTTCCAACTAAGCCTCTTTTGTTTTTATTCTCTCAAATCTACTTTTAATTTTTAAAAATCTTCTTTCAAAAAGATAATAAGAAAAAGAAGCAATAGAAACATCCAAAACAAATGCCCAAAAACAAACTGCAAACGAAAAGTTCTTTGTACCCAAGAACAACAAAGTAATGTTTATCGCTAAATATTGCCAAATATAAAGACCGTAACTAATTTTTCCTAAATAAACAAAAGGTTTAAAGGATAAAAACTTACCAAACGCTTCAGAGTACATTGCACAGTAAATTAAATAAGCCATGAAAGCAGCAATTACTGTGTAACCAAAAGCTAAGTTACGTTTAAATGCGGGGTTAAATAGTTCTACTCGGTATAAAAAATAAGAAAACGTCGAAACAATACAGACAAAAATCAAAAAGTTGCTAAGAAATTTATACTTTGAGAGCAATCGTGTCTTATAAAAGAAAAGCAGTGACAAAAGACCGCCAAAAAGTAAGGTGTCCATTCTTGTAAAGAGATTCACATAGATCAGTTGTGGATACATACCAGCAGGAGCAAACGAGAAAACAATTCTAACAAGCGGTGATATCGCGATAATTCCAATAACAAGAAGCAGAACCGATTGAACTCTACGGCCCATAAATTTAAGAAACAGTGGGAAAATTAAATAGAATTGTTGTTCCAAAGAAACCGTCCAAAGCAGATTAATTGAATTAGTTCCATAACCAAACAAAATCGTTCCTAAATTACCTAAAAATGTTATGTAAAATGGCAACTCCAAATAAGAATTGCGGGTTAGTATAAAGTTTTGGTTCCTGAGTTGGTCAAAAAAGAAAGTTAAGCCTGGAATAACAAAGAAGAAGACCAAAATAGCCAAATAATATAAAGGCCAAATCCGCAAAATTCTGCGAATCCAAAAACTTCTTAAAGAAAACTGTCCGAATTTTATCCTCTCCTTTACCAAAATCGACGTTATTAAAAACCCGCTTAAAACGAAAAATAGATCCACCCCTATCCAACCGTTTCTAACGTAAGACTTTAGGAAAAAATCCAAAAACGGATTTTTAGTTTCAATATCAACCAAAGAATGATTTAGAAAAACCAACAAAAAAGCAAAAAACCTAAGCCCGTCTAGCGCGGACCAATAGAAAATGCTTTTACTCTCAGAATGATTTTTCTCAATATTTTTCATATTAAACTAAGAAATAGCCTCTTGATTCCAAGGTTTATCCCTGGTAATAATATATCCGTGATACAAAGGACCATCCTTGCAACTGTAACAACTACCCTCATTGTTTCTGCTCTCACTCTAGTCTCCTTGCAATCCAGCTCAACAGTTGCGGCCGATAATCCAACTCCGACACCCACTCCGACACCGTCGCCTTCGTCAACCCCAATTTTCAATGTCGACCAATCTGGTAACGACAACGGCATTAACATTGCCAATAATAACAATAATCAAAACACAAACAATAACAACATAAACATTAATACCGATACAGCCAGAGTAGCTTCAAATTTTGTTCCCAGAACCCTCCCGGCAACCGGCACAGACCTTGCCAGCACCTTAGCACTTTTTGGTACAATACCTTTAGGCTTAAAGCTTGCACGCTTTAAATCTAAAGCAAATGGCCAAACCCACCCCTAATTACCTTCTCAAAACTTTAATCTGGCCAGTTGTTGTTCTCGTTATTGCCGCAGCTGTTCTATATCTCAAACCCTGGCAACAAAAACCAATAGAAACAGTCTCAGTTGCAGCAGCAGGTGTTGCCAAAGCCACGCCAAATATTGCCAAGATAACCGCAACTATCGATTCTAAAAATCCCAATATAGACCAAGCAAGAAAAGAAACCCAAGCAAAGGCAGGCATAATAGTCGACAAGTTAAAAGTCATTGGTGTAGACGAAAAGGACATCAAAACCAACAATGTTTCGGCAGGCGGTTCTTACGAAGTCATGATCTACTCACCGGTTCAAAACACCAACCAGTTCACAGAAAGTTTCGAAATTACCTTGCACGATTTCAACAAAGCCGACCAAGTTTTGCAAACTCTTACCCAAAACGGGGCCACTAATCTTTATGGCCCAAACCTAACAATAGACGAATCTAACTTAGAATCTGCCAAATCGCAAGCACGTCAAAATGCGGTAGAAAATGCCAAGAAAAAAGCTCAAGAACTGGCAGGAGCAACCGGTAGAAAAATTGGCAAGGTTGTTAAAATCGCAGAGCAGGGAGATTATGCCTACCCAAGACCACTCATGGCAGTCGGCGGAACAGACCTCAAAGAAAAAGCGGCAACCATTCAGCCAGGCCAAAACGAAGTCACAATTACTCTACAAGTCGATTTTTCCTTAAACTAAGAAAAAGCGTTGCTGCTAAGCTCAAAGCAGAAACCAAAAGTCCCAATTTAAAGCTGTCGCTGTCAAAATAAAACCTCACCGTATGTTCCCCTGGCGTTAGGGCAATAGCCATAAACGTATAATCGGCTCGTAAAATTTCTGTCCTGTCACCATCTACTGTTGCCTTCCAGCCTGGATAATAATTGTCAGAAACAAACAATAACTTAGGTTCTTTTGAGTTTGTCCGAATTGTTAGCTCTTGCGGGCTGTATTTTAAAATCGAGACAGTTCCAGGACCATATTGTGGCGAAATAGAAGCCGCTTTTTCCAAAATCAAACTGTTTCTAAAATCAAAACCCGGATCCAGCAACTTTTGAAATATTAACTTTCTCCTCTCTCGATTCTTTTCTATCCTTTCTTGTTCCGTCTCCCCTGGTTTAAAAACATCCGGTGGACCTTCGTACTGCGACATCAAGCCCATTCTTGGCATCACCTGCAGATTCTCCCAAACATCATAATTACTACCTTCAAAAACCCGCTTAAAGTTCTGCGCGGCAACAACCTCTGCATCTTGCCTGGCAACAATCACATATTTAATACCAACTAAATCAATTAGCTTTCTACGGTTGGTATTTGCAAAAACTTCAGCAGCGTTATTAGTCCAACCCAAATTGGCATCTGCCCTTTGGTCATAGGTATTGATGTCATTACCCTGCATTGCATATGTAAACTCAGAATAAGAACGATTATTAAGCGAATCGTAACCTTCTGCGGAATTTAAAAAGTATTGTGTTAGAAAATTTGTAGCGATTGTTCCTTTTCCTGCACCCCACACGCGTGCGACACCCTGGTTATCCGCAAGAAAGGAAAACACCTCGTTACTTGGAAAGATAGTCTCACGCCTAGAAAACACAAAATACTTCTGCGAAAAATAAAATATATGCAAAAAAGAAACCGCGACAATCAAGGCTGCAAAAATGTGCGCTTTTTGCTTTGATCTACCACCCAAAATAACCAGAGCAACCACAACAACAAATACTCCAATCGGCACAATGCTATTACGTAATGAAATAAGCGATAGCTCGTGAACACGAGACCAAGCAATACCAAAATAACCAAATCCAAAAAAGTGCGCAGCCACCGCATAAACTGTTACCAGTAAATAAAGTCCGGCAATTGTCAAAAGTATTCTGCCGGTGCCTTTTGCCTTTCCCTCGAGCCAAGTTTCCATTCCAAAAGACCCTAAAACCGCCAAACAAAAGGCCGGCACAAACAATATCCGGTTGGCAATAGAAGTCGAAAGAAAAGGAATCGGCAAAGAAAGAAACAATTTGGAAGTTGGCAAATCAAGTGCTGTCGAAAGCGCAACAATGCCAATAACCGTCCAAAATAAAATCTCTTTCTTCCTAGTTTGGAAAAACATCGTAAAAAGTGCAAAAACCAAAGGCGCTATGCCCACAAACATAATCGCCTCGTAATAACCAGCAGCTCCCCCACCAAAAAAGTTCCTGGTTGCAGGACTACCAAAAAGATCTGGTGAAAGATAAGTCCACAAAGAACCAATAGGCACTAAAAATTTAAAAAGTATTTCCCGAAGAGTAATTGCAGACCTTGCCGAATTGAAAAACAATTCAGCAGAGGGCAAAAGTTGCAGTGCCGCCATACCTGTTCCCAAAAGCGCAAATAATCCAATTTCAAAAAAGCTCCGAATCTCAGCACGATTACCCCAAAATCTATACCCAAGATAAGCAGCAACCACCATCGCCAGATATATAGATGTTTGCATGTAACCTCCAAGAAGCGAAAAACACCACCCAACGGCAATCAACAAAAGATTTATTCTCTTCTTGTTATCCAAGTACTTATCAACAGCCCACAAAATCAGAGGCAACCACACGATGGAATGGGGAGCCATTACAACTTCTTCACCCCAAGTCAAAATAAAAGGCGAAAAACCAAATGTTATTGCCCCAAAAACAGCCGAAATTTTGGAAAGCTTCTTTCCACGCATAAACAAGTACATAAAAAAGGCAGCCATTATAGTTGGAGTAATTCGCAGTAAGTGCCAAAACTCAATCTGAGGCAAAATTAACCCAAAAATATTAAGGGGATAAAATATCGCACTTTGAAAATCTGCTCCATGAGGATGTCCTGCAAACGCAAAAGGGTTCCATAAAGGAACTCGCATATTGTGATACTCAGCAAATGTAAAGTTATAAAAAGGAAAGTAAATTCTAAGTTGATCCCAACCTATCGCCTTATACGGCAAGTTCTGCCCATAAGGCGCGTAAAACGAAACTAGCAAGTTGCCATTTAAGTTAACCTTACCCAAAAATATCGGCCAAAAAAGTACAAGGGACAGCAGTACAAAAGTGATAATTATTGGTAAGTCGCGCCTCACGTGGGAATTATACTTGACACGTGATACATGACATTTGAAACGCTAAAATAATGTATAGACAAATGGAGCGACACCTGTCGCTTGAGCAAAAATAAGAAGTAGTCCAAACACCAAAAGCACAACAACAAGTGGAATCAAAAACCAAAGCTTTGCCTTCCACAAAAACTGCATGAGTTCCCCTGCTTCCCCGCTTCTGCTAAAAAAACCTTTAAGAAGTGACATTTCTATTTTTCGCCTGCAAGATGCTGTACATCTTGCTTTAAAACAATGTACCGTTCAAGCGCCAAAATGTCCAGACCCGACTTTAAAAAAGTACTAAAAGCATTTGCTGGTGAATTCACGATAGGTTCCCCTTTTAAATTAAAGGATGTATTCATAAGAACGTGCACGCCAGTTTTTTTAGCAAACTTTTTAATTATGTTGTAATACCTGGCATTTTGCTTCTCGGTAATAATTTGCAGCCTGCCGCTTCCATCCACATGCGTAATTGCCGGAACTATTTTTTGTTTAGCAGCTTTAACAGGAAAAACCGCAAGCATAAAGTTTGTTAAATACTTATGATCCAATTTTCCCAGTTCAAAATAATCGCTCGCCTTTTCCGCCATCACTACTGGCGCAAAAGGACGATACGGCTCCCGAAATTTAATTTTAGTGTTAATTATGTCTTTCATTTCCTCACGTCTAGGATCAGCAATTATCGACCTTGCTCCAAGTGCTCTTGGTCCCCATTCTGCCCTGCCGTGGAAAAACCCCACAACCTTACCGCTAGCAATCTCCCCGCCAAGAAAAGTTGTGAGTGCATCTTCGGAATTGATCTTTTTATATTTAATCTTCTTAGAATTTAAAAACGTCTCGATTTGTTCATCCGTAAAACTCGCTCCAAAGTAACAGTTGTCCTGCGCATAAACTCGCTTTTTGCCTAAAATTGCATGGTAAACATAAAAAGCGGCACCCATCGAGGCGCCATCATCGCCTGCTGCCGGCTGCACAAAAATCCGCTTGAAAGGGCTTTTTCTCAAGAGCACCCCATTGGCAACACTGTTCAAACCAACGCCACCCGCGATACACAAGTTTTCCATTTTGGTTTTTTCGTAAACAAAATTGGCAAGCTTCAAGACCATTTCTTCTGTAAATGCTTGGATAGAAGCCGCAATATCGGCATATTTTTGATTAAGTTCGCAAAGTTCCTCGTAATTTTTAGGTTTATCCCCAAAATAATCTGGATACCCAGATGTTTTTGTAAAGAAATGTAGATCTCGTGGTCTTGGTTTCCCAAACAGTTGCACCAGTTTACGAGAATAAGCCTTCTCACCGCTCCTTTGGTAAGTAAAATAACTCATATCAAAAAAATACGAACCATCTGGGTAAACCTTCACAAGCTTTCTAACTTTATCCAAATATTTAGGCTGCCCATAGGGCGCCATACCCATAACCTTGTATTCCCCATCGTTAACTTCAAACCCCAAAAAGGCCGTAAATACCGAATATAAAAGTCCTAAACTGTGCGGAAATTTAATCTCGGAAAGAATTTGCAAATCGTTACCGTTTCCAACTCCATAAGTTGTCGTTGTCCATTCCCCAACCCCATCAAAAGTTAGAACTGCTGCCTTGTCAAAACCCGATGGGTAAAAGGCAGAAGCGGCATGGGAAATGTGGTGTGGCACAAAAAGAATCTTGCGTCGATCTATTTTAAGTTCGTCGGCAATTATCGATCTCACCCACAATTTGTCAGAAAGCCATGTAACCATCGCTTTGGCAAAAAGTCGAGGCGCCTGTGGCCAAGAAGCCAAAGTGGATTGCAAAATTCGATCAAATTTCCAAAAAGGCTTTTCGTAATAAACAACATAGTCAACATCCTCAATCTTAATTCCGGCAACTTCCAAGCAAAAATCAATCGCCAATTTCGGAAATCCACTGTCGTGTTTCTTACGAGAAAATCTTTCTTCGGCAGAAGCAGCAACTACTTTTCCGTCACGGATAAGACAAGCTGCCGATTCGTGGTAAAAACAGGAGACTCCGATTATATACATCTAAAATTGTCGCGTCGCGCTTCCAATTGTGTCTTTTTTATGCTCCCACTTCTGGAAATTGGATCCACTGCCAGCCTTTTTCATTTTCAAGGGATCGGTAAAAAATCTATAAACAATTCCAATTGGCCAAACTAAAAGAAAGTAAAAAACAGTCAAAATTACCTGGCCCTGAAAATTACCAATGACATGGGCAATTGCCAACCATTTCTTCCACGCGGTTTTAATTATCGACATAAGGTTCCTGTTATTTAACCAAAATAGGGACGATTTAGGAAGAGCTACTTCAAAGCAGCCATCATTCTTAAAGAAGAAAGAAGCATCAAAAGAAAACCAGCAACGTAAAACAAGTCACTTGCCTTAAGCGTTTCCACTAGTTGAAAGTCAGCACCCAACCTATCAACTAGAAGAGAAAATAATAATGCGATCATCCCCAGCGCCATCAGTATCTGGCCCAAAGCCATTTTTCCACCACGAAGCCGATACGCGTTGTAGGTGGCAAGTACACAAACTAAAATGGCAACAAGAGAAGCAACGGTAGTAGTGGTCAAGCTCACGAATTTAGTTTGCACGAAAGAAGAAACTTTGTCAAACAATTAAGCAAGGTCCAGATAGTCTCGAAGTTTTTTAGCGCGGGTGGGATGTCTCAATTTTCGGATAGCTTTAGCCTCAATCTGCCGAATTCGCTCACGGGTCACTCCAAATTCTTTTCCTACTTCCTCAAGCGTTCTCTGTTTTCCGTCTTCGAGCCCAAACCTGTATTCCAAAACTTTTGCTTCTCTGGGGGAAAGAGTTTCTAGTACTTCTCTTATATGATCCTTAAGCAGAGCTTGCGTCGCTTGGTCAGTAGGAGAAGCCGAGGCGTCTTGGATAAAGTCTCCAAGTCTACTATCTTCTTCTTCCCCAACCGGCGCTTCCAAAGAAGCTGGTTCTTGGGAAACCTTGATAATTTCACGTACCTTATCAACGCCAATTTCCATTTCCTTAGCAACTTCTTCTGGCGTTGCTTCGCGCCCGAGTTCCTGCATTAAGCGCCTGGAAATACGATTAAATTTATTAATCGTCTCCACCATGTGAACCGGGATTCTAATTGTTCTTGCTTGGTCGGCAATTGCCCGAGTAATCGCCTGTCTTATCCACCAAGTAGCATACGTTGAAAACTTGTAGCCTCTTTTCCAATCATATTTTTCAACTGCACGCATCAGGCCAATGTTTCCCTCTTCTATCAAGTCAAGAAGTGTCAAACCGCGATTAACATACTTTTTAGCTATGGAAACAACCAATCTTAAGTTGGCATTGATTAGTCTTTCGCGTGCACGCTTGTCGTTTTTCTCGACTCTTTTTGCAAGCGTTACTTCGTCTTCATAAGTTAAAAGCGAAATTCTCCCGATTTCCCGCAGATACATACGAACCGGGTCCGAAAGATAACCTTCTTCTAGTGTTGCTAAACCTTCGAGTTCTTTTTCTAGCTCCGTAAGTGGTTTGGTAGTATCTGGACTATCAAGTTCAGTTGTATCAAAAACGTCTACTCCTTCTTCCAAAAACTTGAAATAAAGCTCATCTATTTCTTCGATATGCTCTTCTGGCCTTGGGAAAATTGCCAGTATCTCGTCCTGTGTTACAAAACCTTGGTCACGCCCACGTTTGACGAGCTTTTTAAGTTCGGATTTAACGTCGATAACCACGTTAACATCTTCTTTAACCTCGGTAACTTTTGTAGTTTTTGTTGCTGTTTTTCTTTTCACTTTAAAATATTCTAGAGCAGTTTTTCTTCTCCACCTAAAAGAGCAGAAATTTTATCAAATCTTCTTGTTAACATCAAAATTGCTTTCTCGTCCCCCTCTTTTTGGGCCTTGGCCAAAAGATTCGAAATGTCCTCTACTTGCCTGCTATAAGACTTCCGTTTAATCCTGGAAACAACCTTTATCATTTCCTGGGCCCAGACTTCTCTTTCTAGAACAGATGGGCTAATGTTAACAAAGTAAAAGCGGTCAATAAGTGCCGCAAACTTCGTTGGCAATTTGGCCACTAAATCAGAAACCTTTTTGGGTTTTGAATCACTAATTATATCACGTATAGCTCGATATAGCGCACCAATCTCCTCAGATTCAAAATCTGTAGGTTCAACCTTTTCAATTATAGTCACCAAAACGTCGTTTCCCGCCAAAAAAAGAGCCATAAAATATTCCTCTAAAACGCCGCCTTCTTGCTTGCCAGTCGCAACATCAATCGGCTTTTCAAAAACATCCAAATCCGTTCTTTTTTTAGAAACGGCATCACTTATCAGCGCAACATCCAGTTCCAGACTTTTGGAAAGCTTCGTAATATAGTGCGCTCGCATCAATTCGTCAGAAATCTTAGAAATGACCGGCAATATTTCTTTTCCAATCTTCCTCTTGCCCTCGGCAGATCTAGCATCATAACGTTTGAGTGCCGATTCTATTAAGTAATCGTAAACATTCATCGCCCCCTCAACCGCTTTTTTAAATTCCGCAGGGTTTTTTTGAGCAAGTTCATCTGGATCTTTCCCACCCGCAATTCTCACAACCTTAATATTCATACCGGCCATATCCAGCATTTCTATCCCTCGCCTGCTAGCCGCATCCCCCGCCAAATCCATGTCAAAACACATTGCCACGTTCTCGCAAAGCCTAGAAATCACCGCCACCTGTTTTTCAGTAAGCGCCGTACCTTTCGAAGCAACAGTGTTGGTAACGCCCGCACCGTGCGCAGAAATCACATCAAATTCGCCTTCTACCAAAACCGTTTCGTTCTTGTCGCGTATTGCTTCTTTGGCCGCATTTAAGCCAAAAAGCAAATTGCCTTTACTAAAAATCGGCGTTTCCGGTGAATTAATATATTTGGCTTCCTTGGCATCTTTTGCCAAAACCCGACCAGAAAACCCTAAAACCGTACCCCGGCTATCTTTCATTGGAAACATAATCCGGCCACGGAATCTGTCGTAAAAGCTGCTTCTGCCTGCCCCCTTCTCCCGACCAATCACAAGGCCAGAAAGCGCTACATCTGCTTCTTCAAACTTACGCTTTTTCAAAAAGTTAAAAGTGTTTTCCCAACCGTCTGGTGCATAACCTAAATCAAATTTTTTCCACAATTCAGGTTTGATGCCTCTGCCTAAAAGATATTCCCGGGCCACTTCTCCAAGCTTATGTTCATTTAAAATGTGTGTGTAAAATTTAAGAGCCAGAGAATGAATTTCAATTAGCTTCTCTCGAACCTTAGTGCCTTGCGTCGGTTTGTAATCTCGCAGCTTAACACCGGCTCTTTTGGCAAGTTCTTCCAAAGTTTCCCGAAAATCCCAACCCTCAAGTTCCTCTAGAAACGTAAAAACGTCTCCCCCTTTGGCACAACCAAAACATTTAAAACTTTGTCTTTCTGGCGAGACCATGAAAGACGGCGTCTTTTCTCCATGAAAAGGACAAAGCCCCCCAAAGTTCCGGCCCATTTTTTTAAGTGGAATATAAGAAGAAATAACCTCTACTATATCTACCTTGCTTTTAATCTCTTCAACCTGATCCATCATCTCGGCCCCAACTTTACAATTAAACTAATTGTTTCGCAACCACAGTGATTTTAACCAAAATTAACAAATTTTGCTACAAACGCTATCAGCTAGTTGCAACCAAAGCTATCTCTGGCAATACGAACCCTAGAGGTTTTCGTTGTACATGGTCACCATTACCATTTTTGCTATCTTTTTTGTTTTTTAATTCTGCAGTTAATGTTTGCACTGTAATTAAATCTCTATTAACACCATCGAAATTTGCTTTGTTTGCTGTGGCAACTGTTGTGAGTGCTTGCTGAATATCACGCCCAGTCAATCCTTCAGTCTCCCTGGCTATGAGTTCGAGATACAACTCTATGTCTTCTTCAAATGGATCAAATCCGGTTTTTTCTGCAAACTCTCTTGTAATTCCAATCTGAACCCCTAGAATATCCGTTAAGTCTGCCACGGTTGGCTGAAGATGTAAGTGACGCCTAAAAGTTCTTGTAACCGACTCCTCCAAATTATCTCTACTCACCCTGCTTTCACCAATCACGATTACATTGGTGCTATTCATACCTAATTGTTGCCCAAATTCTCTCATAGCCGTACGTATTGGAGCCAAAACCTCTACCTCATAATTAAATTCTGCCGCCGTCGGAACACCCACAAAGGTAGTTGCACCGGTTTCTTGTGCCAGTTTGGCTTTTCTTTCAAAAGGAGCCATTAAGGCATCAAGGTTATCTACATGAAACAAAGTAGGCAGCCCGTTTGCTTCGTTTCCTTTTACAGCATCCAAAACTGTTTGTACTACTTGCGGTGCAAGAGCCCTATATTTAGTCAGTACATCCGAAAGCGGTAAACGAATATGGTCAAAATCCTTACCAATTCTTGGTCCAAATCTTTCGGAAAGCATCCAGTGGAGTGCTTTTGTAAAGAGTGTTTTACCAACACCCTCTCGTCCAGTTAATAAAAAGAATTTGTCACTATGTGGTTTTGTTCCAAAACTCCTACTTACTTGTGGGTCAACCAAATCCATAAAAAGTCCTCTCATTGCCTCTTTAGCTCTTGGATGTCTAACCGATTCCTCTCTAAATTCAGCTAGTATTACTTCCGGTGTACTTAAATATGTCTGAACCGCTCCTTCTGGTAACTGGGGAAGAGCCAAGCTCAATGTAAGATGCATACTCGAAGCATCGGAAGATCTCCAAATAGCACTAACATATCTTTGTAAAAACAAGTTAAACCTGGTCAGTTCTAGAGCAAGTGTATTTACTGTATTGTTTTGAGGCAATTCTATGTTTCCTGCTCCACCGCCACCCATTTGAACCAAAATTGTTTCCTCGTCCATTCTTTGGATACCCCCCGTAACATTTCCTTCCTCATCCCTAGTAATCAATGTTCTCCTATCTTCCGATATATCATGATGAGGGTAGCGCCTGATCATTTGGCTTAAATC
>JACPYZ010000086.1 GCA_016195765.1 Candidatus Curtissbacteria bacterium
AAAAGTAGACTAAAAAAAAGGATCAAACACCATGTTCTGAATCTGAGCTTCATAAATGCGATATATCCTTATACAATTGAGGAACTGAAGCTTGGCGAGCTCATCAAACTGCAAGTAAAATTCCTACAGCTTGTGAACTTTTATCACAACCATATGCATATACTCCCGGACCAATTTTGAAAAAATCTGCCTTAACTTGCCTCGTTGTACCAGCAGCTACCAAAAACTGCGTTTCCGGATTAAACGATAGCGTGTGATCAACTGTATCTAAGTTCCTTAAATTAACAAAATCTCCCACCGTAATCTTAAAAACCAGTGGCTTAGGCGCACATTTACCTATATCCAAATAATCAGATTGCTGTGCCAGCTTTTGCACCAGAGCAGTATGGGCAACCTTAACCTTATCAGGCGAATTTGGGGTTGGAAACCTCATTACTCGTTGCTCATCACTGAGTGCTGGCAAAACGGCAGGCACAACATAAGATTTTTTTGGAAACTGAAAGAGATCGGGAACAACATTTTGCTTTCGCAATATCAAGTAACCCAAAAGCAGCGCGTTTATAAAAAGTACAACGGTTGCAAAATAAATTACTTTGTTGCTGATCTTGAATTTTGATCTTTTAACCATCTAATTTTTTGTCCTAGTAATTAATAAGCCAAAAATAAATTAGTGTCAAGCATATCAAACTATTTAAAGTTAAGTTTCTGCAACATAGGCTGGCCAAAAATGTTTTTGTGAATGTTCTTAAAATCTCCATTTAAAGGACGGTCTCTTTCATAGACTGCCACATAAAAATCCCCCCGACTCCCAAAGCGCTTATTCCATGGCTTTGTGAAATCCACGCCATAGATATCGACGAATTCGTGCTTTCCTTTTGTAAGGTCCGAAATTCCAACAATGTAGTAGTAACCATCTCTCTTAACCAAGATAACCAAATAAGCATTTTTTGATAAAGCAACCTTGTCGACATGAATCACATTTGTAACATTTGGCTGTATTCCAACAACTAGATAATCTGCAAAATAAGCCTTAACAGAAAAAATACCAACCCCAATAAACAATAAGATCAGACTCAAGACTATTGCTATTCGCGCATGTTGTCTTATAAAAATCACAGACGTTCTCAAAAACCTCAAAACAGAAAACAAAATCCTTTGCCTCAATGATGGACGAACCTGCTCGGGAAACTCAACAACAGACCTGGCGGGTTTGCTCTCTTTTTCCAAAAAAACCTCGGGGACCACTGCCGACCATGTTGGCTGATTAGGATTTTCTATTCTAGGCTTTCTAGAGTTAAAAAAAGGCAGTTTCATCACCTAGAATTCTAGCAGTTTCAATTTGGATTGTTAATTTAAAACCAGTTTTAAGGCCAAACAATCAATCTACGAAACTTTAAAAAACACTTGGTCAGAAAGCTTCACCTTTGGCAAACTTGAAAACGACCATCTTTGTCATAAAGAGCACAAATGGAAGCAAATTTTGGCTGGGGATACTTTGATTTTGCTTCCGTCAAAATCACGTCTTCGCATCCCAGCTTTTCGGAGATCGTCATAAGTAAATTGTTACAAAAACTAAATGCATTCATATATTCCTGACCGTACTTGTCATCACCCATATAAGTCAGTGCGATCCCTCTCATACACCAAACTGAATAATCCAAACCGAGCGACTGGCAACCTTCGATAATTTCATTTGTATTTAGATTGGAAAATATCTTCGTAGAAACTGTCGACTGCAGTGCTTGGTGTGCATAAACCGGATTACCAATCGTTGAAACAATCGTCTTTAATTTCAAAAAACTGTGACCAGCGATAACTGAAATTACGGGATATGATTGAAAATAGCAAGCCGATTTATCAATCTCATCTTGTTGTTCACAAATCCCTAAAGGGTCATTTTTGTCTACAGAAAGCTGATATTGTCCCGTGGCCATAAAATCAAAGACTCCCATAAACACCCCATACGCACACATTTTCCTCTGTATGTCATTTTCAGAAACTGCCCCGCAAGTAATAAGCGCGGGTTTCACAAATTCCTCAGGCTTGCCCAAAACTCTTGGATCATGATTGTTCACCACCCCATGACCGACACCATGGAAACAATTGGCAATCATGCCCCTTATACTCACGTTTCCAGTAACAACTACCTTTTTACAAAAATCTTGTACTGCTTTTTTTGTTTCTGCTCCTCTCGCCACACTTTGCTCCAAGAATCCATGCACCAGTCCCCAATTGCAAAAGGAAATGTCGCCGCCGATATCAATTTTTCCTGTGGTTTTATAAAGGTCATAAATTTCCCACCCCATCTTGTGAGCATAACTATGACAAGAAGCCGAAAAAGTTGGGTCCGTTGCCGTCAAATGTCTAATCAAAATGACCGCTTCATCCACCATTCCTTTTTTCAAAAGCATGTCAGCGCAATTCGTTTTGTCTGCAAGATCTAAAGGACAGGAAAATCCTTTCTGTGGAGTCCTAATTGTCAAATCCAAAACCAACAAAAATAACGCAAACAAAACTAAGGCAGCAAATTTCAGTATTATTCCTCCTTTGAAGACAGTTTCATCACTTAAAATTCTAGCAGTTTCAATTTGGATTGTTAATTAAATTTTTCCTATGTCTCTTTTTTGTTCTGACTAATCGCTAACTCCTATGCACTATGCATTCCTCTAATACTCCGGTGGGACAAAATCAACTTTTTTCCCAGCGCTAAGCGCCTCATAAAAAAGCTGGGGCCGTTGGTCGCCTGGCATCAAATTTCTCGCTCTATCTGCAGCTTCAAGTGCACCCTTTGTATCTCCTGCTTTGTATCTGGAAACAGCTAGTAAAAATGCCATGCGTCCTGTTAAACCAACTCGCTTCGAAGAATCAACAATGTACTGTGTTGATTCTTCTGGAGATTTATAGTTAACCAACACTTCTGCCGCATTTTCGTAAGGCAAAACAAAAGAACTCGTGTTTTGGGCTCCCTTTTTAAAGTTTTCAACGGCCAGGTCCATTTGCTTAGGGTCATGATTTTTATAACCTAAATGTCTATAAATAACCCCCACGTTATTCCAATTTAACCACCACCAGGGGCCAAGCTCAGTCGATCGGTTTGCATGAACTAGCGCCTCCTCATACCTGCCCACATTTATGAGTTCAAAAGCAAAATTGTTCTCAAGCGGGAAACTATCGCGCGAAAAATGAATGTCCCGTGTCGCCAGACTCAAACCATTTCTCCAGTCAAAAGTCCTCACAAACGTTCTTGCAGCCAAAACAACAATTAATAAAACAGCGATTGCCGGCAAAGCTTTTCTAATTGGAAAATGGAAAATGGAAAATGAAAATTCTTGGATCAATATACCTATTAATCCAACTAGCCCCACGACCGGAAAATAAAACCATCTGTCAGCAGCGGTTACATCAAGTGGAACAATGTTCAAATGGGGCACCATGCCAACTGCAAACCAAGCAAGAAAAAACAAATATGTTTTTTTAAAGTGCCCTGACCCCACTTTTAATGCCCACAATCCAACACCCAGCAAACCCGTCACAAAAATCATGTCCCAAATAAGCGGATACCAAAAATACTGCCAACTGATTTGCAAAACCACCCAATGCTGGGCCATGGCAAAATCATGAGGATAAAAAAAGTTGCGAATATAATAAAAACCCTCTTCGGGAATATTGATGAGCCTCTGGGGCAAATTAAGCCGCATTATTGGGTACGGATCGTCCCTGTAACTAGAAACCCCAACCGCTCCAAGTCTCAACAGAAAATACAATACAAAAACGCCCAAAAACGCTCCTAAAATCTGGTAAAAAGCGTTCCTGTTTTTCTTATCAAACATAAACATCAGCCTATAAAAAATCGCCAACACCAGAAACACAATTCCCGTTTCTTTAGAAAGCAGCGAACAAAGCATAAAACTAGCTGCAATTGCTAAATTCCTAGTTCCTAATCTCTGCTCTCTGGTCCCCATCAGAAACGCCAGTGCTCCGAAGAAAAAGAACATCACGTCCTGTAAATCAGCGATATACAAAACAGCCTCGCTGTTGAATGGATGCACGGCAAAAACCAGCGCCAAAAACAAAGAAACCTCTGGCGCCAAAAGCTTTTTCAAAATGTAAAAAACCAAAAGCGCATTCGCCGCATGGAAAGTAATTTGTAATAGATGATAGTCCCAAGCATTGTTGCCAAAAGCACTAAAAAGAAGCGCGTAAGCAGTTGTCATTAAAGGCTTGTAATAGACCCCAGCCGTTCTACCACCTTCGCCAAAAGAGCTACCCAAAAACAAGCCTGGCAAGTTAAAGTGAACAACGGCAGGATTAGAAACTACTTGGGATGGGTCATCCAAAACAAAACCATTTCCTAGTGCGTTTACATATAGCAAAAAAACCACTACCGGGATAAGAAAATGTAGCTTAGGAAATCTCTCAAAAAGCGCCAAGTTTTTCATTATTTCTCCTTGTTGGGAATATAGACTATTTGCAAGTCTTCTACAATTCATTAATGTATAATCCTAAGCTATGAATTCCAAATATCGCCTCCCCAAAGAGCCCACAATCAGCGTCAAATATATAGTCCTGTTCCTGGCAGTGGCAACTGGTGTTGCCGGTGCCATTATCGGCATTTATGCTTACAATAAATTTGTACCTCAATATCCACTTAACATTAATGTTGCAGACATAAAAGATAAACCCAGTGCCGAAGAAATAAAAACGCTGGTCACCAAAATCTCGCAAATTGCTGTTTTACCTAAAGATGAACTTCCAGATGTTCTGGTTGTCAGCGATCTTACACAACTGCGTGCTAACCCGTTTTTTGCCAACGTCAATTTAAAAGACGATATTCTTATATATAAAAAGGCTGGCAAGGTGATTCTCTACAACCCTACTAGTAATCGGATAG
>JACPYZ010000087.1 GCA_016195765.1 Candidatus Curtissbacteria bacterium
CTTCTAAACCTACTTCTCGAGGATTTGTGAGCAGAAAATTGTCTATGGCGCTCGTTGCGGCTACCGCAGTAGGCGCGGCATGGGGTTTGGCAGGTTGCGGTGATGATTCTACTTCTGGTGATAGTTCGACCCCTGCTAGTACGGCCATTGTTCGTGGAGTGGAGCAAGGTAAATGCAAAGCAGTGCAGATAGATTTATCTGGCAAGCCGCTTGATTCATATTGGGTTCATCAAGCTTCTGGTACTTGGGATGAGCGTGCTTTTAAAGACGACGGATCCAGATTTAGAAGAGCGCTTTTGATCTTGGAAGGAATGAGAGATCCAAAGACTCGTGATTTGCAGTGTCTTTACGACGAACTAAAAGCTAAAAATAAAGGTATCGAATATTCCAAAAACGGAGAAGTTTTTGACCCTAAAGATGGTGAAGAATATTGGATTATTGACCCTCCAAGTAGTGAGCCTGGAATTGCTTTAAGAAATGAACCGAAAGATATTGCCAAATTTTTTAACCACAAAGGTTATGTGTATGAAGATAGCATAGTGAAAATTATTGGTGAACCCATAGAAGAAGTAGATACTTTTGGGAGAAAGCATACTTGGTACAAGGTAAGGGTGATACAAAAGAGTGCTAATTTTGAAAACCCTGCGATTGCTGAAGTGGGAGATGAAGGTTATTTTGAGAGAAAGTGGCTTGACGAAAAGGTAGAACAAACTGCTGGGCAAGTTAATTGACATTTCATGCCTGAAAGAGGAAGACGTCCCAGACAAGTTGTAGTTATGGCTGCCCGCGAGAAGCCTTATCAGGGTGGTCCTGAGGTTGTGTTGACGGTTGGTGAAGGCTTTGCGTTTATTGATGGAAATATCAGAGATGGGACAATTATTGTTGCATCACTTGTAAGGGTTATAGATCACAGAAAATATCGTTTGGATTTTGCTGAAAAAGTTGGTCGTTGGGGTCAGCCATTTAGAGGTTCGAAAGCACTTAGGGTAGAGGACACTTATTCCATTGGTGGTACTAGATGTCGCTTTAGTGCAAGCTTTGATGGGGACGGCGGTTTAAAATTCGTTTTTCCCCAAGTAGACGTACAGATACAAAAAGTGAGTAGCGACGGAGAGCTGCTTTTGCCACGATAGGGTCTGGTCGTATTGTTCACATAATATAGTTATCGGGCTTGACTTAAGGCTGTATTTACCGCATAATTAACGCACTACTACGCTAAAGCTTAGTAGAGTAAGCAGAATGTATTCTCCTAAGTTCACGATAAATTCCAATGTTTTGAAGTATATTGGCCGCATAGAGGCGGCTAAGGAAATGATAGAAAGCGCACCTTTGGTGCCTGCTTATGAGGCTAAATTTAGACAAGAAGCTGTGATTCGGACTGTTCACCATGGAACTCATATCGAAGGAAATGATTTGGATACCGGTGAAGTTGCGGCAGTTTTAGAAGGTGAACAAATTGTTGGAAGAGACCGCGATATTCAAGAGGTTTTGAATTATCGAGAGGTGCTGCATTTTATCGATCGCAGAAAAAAAGGTGATCTGAGTGAAAAGGATCTTTTAAAAATCCATTTACTTACAGTTGAAAAAGTCCTTTCGAAGGATAAATCTGGAAATTTTAGAACAACACAGGTTGTTATTAAGAACAGTAAAACTGGCGAGGTTAGCTTTACTCCACCTAGATCTTACGAAGTCAAAGGGCTCGTTGCCGATTTTTTGAAGTGGCTAAACAGTAGTGGAGGAAGAGATATGCACCCTGTGCTGCGAGCTGGCATCGCCCATTATGCTCTAGCCTACATTCACCCTTTTGTCGATGGTAACGGAAGAACTGCCAGAGCTTTTGCAACACTAGTGATGTTTTCCGAAGGTTACGATATTAAAAAATTCTTCTCTTTGGAAGAGTTTTATGACAGGAATGCCGGAAGGTATTACGCCACTTTGCAGAGTGTCTCTAATCAAAAAGCAGAGCTTGCTGCTAAGGATTTGACTGGTTGGTTAGAATACTTTTGCGAAGGCTTAGCAGAGGAGCTGGAAAGGGTTAAGGAGCGTGTTAAGAAGCTCTCACTAGATAGTCGTCTTAAAGGTAGAACAGGCCAAATTGCGCTTTCTGAGAGGCAGATGAAGCTTGTTGAGTATATGGAAACGTATGGGTCTGTTAGCAATAGCCAGTGGAGAAACTTGCTTCGAGATTTTAGTGACGATACAATTTTGCGAGACCTTAAAGATTTGCAGAAAAAAGGACTAATTAAGAAAAAAGGCAGCACGAAGGGAGCTGTTTATATTTTGAAATAATTATGAAATCAGCAAATGAATACATGAATATCCCTAACAGAAAGATCTTGACTGCTCAAGAACATGCTTTTATTGGAAGTGGCTTAGAACAGCATGACCCTGAATTATTAACGAATTCTTTTTTTATGCCGGGCGCTTTATTTCATGGAGTTAGTAGAGACGAAGTAATTGCCCTAAGAAAACAACAAGAGGCTATTGCTTCTCCTTCGGCGATGCTTCTTTACGATGGCGTACCCGAAGATGCATTCTGGACGATGGTCATGAAGCTTTCGGATTTGGATAGTGAAGGTAACACTGTTAACAGAGAACCAGAAATAATTGGTATTGATAAAGGTGATGGGGTAATGGTTACAGCTTCGGAAGAACTGTCAAAATATACGCTTTCAGAATCTGGTAGACGGCAGATGTTTTTACCAGAAGGACTTAGGGCCGATCTCGAAGGTAGAAAGTAAATGACATTTTCTAATTTAGCCAAGTATTACGAACAATTAGAAGCGACAAGCAAAAGGCTTGAGCTTATTGATATTTTGTCGCGGCTTTTTAAAGAATCGGATGCTACTGAAATTGGCAAGATTTGTTATCTGATTCAAGGTAGGGTCGCACCATTTTTTGAAGCAACAGAAATTGGGATGGCGGAATCTGGAGTGGCTTCGGCGATTGCCCGTGCATACGGAGTGGATAAAGAGCAGGTTGTAAAACTTTACCGCAAGCTAGGAAATATGGGGCTTACCGCAAGTAAGCTGGCGGAAAATTCGAAATCCGAAGCTCGAAATTCGAAACTTTCAGTTGCTGAGGTATTTGAATCATTGCGTAAGATTGCGGAGTTTAGTGGGGAAGGAACAGTTGAAAATAAAGTATCAACGCTGGCTGCTATTTTGCAGAAAGTAGACCCGATTTCTGCAAAACATCTTGCCAATATTCCGCTTGGGACTTTGAGGCTTGGAATTGGAGACCCGACTGTGATGGATGCGCTTTCGATTGCCAAAACTGGAGACAAAAAATTGCGACCACTTATTGAGGATGCTTATAACAAAACTAGTGATTTAGGATATGTTGCCGAAACGTTTTTCAAATATGGTGCCAAAGGACTTGAGAAGGTGGAACTTATTGTTGGCAAGCCTGTGCGTCCTGCGCTTGCAGAACGAACACCTTCGGCAGACGAAGCGGTTAAAAGGCTAGGTACAGAGTTTGCCGCTGAGCCGAAGTTTGATGGTTTTCGCGTAGCCGTGCACAAAAACGGTAACGAGGTGCATTTGTTTTCCAGAAACCTAGAAGATACAACTTTGGCATTTCCGGACTTGGTAAATGGTGCAAAATTAGAACTTAAATGTAAAAGTTGCATTCTTGAAGGGGAAGCAATTGCTTATAATCCGCTGACAGAAGAATTTTTGCCTTTCCAGGAAACAACTAAGCGCAGACGTAAGTATAACGTTGAAGAAAAGGCAAAAGAGCTGCCTCTTGTCTTGTTTGCCTTTGATGTTTTGTACCTAAACGGACGCGACATTACCCAGAAACCATACAAAGAAAGAAGAAAGTTATTGGAATCGATTGTTCCTGCGGACGGCAAAGTTATGAGAATTGCAGAAGAGCGAATAATGCACAACTCGAGTGACGTTTTGAAGTTTTTTAACGAAGCGATTTCGGAGGGATTAGAAGGGCTGATGTTAAAAAAACTAGATGCGCCATATAAAGCTGGCGGCAGGGGGTTCCATTGGATAAAGTTTAAACGCAGCCAATCTGGAGACTTAAGCGACACTGTCGATTGTGTTTTGCTAGGAGTTTACTCCGGTCGGGGGAAGCGCACCGATTTTGGTGTTGGAGGACTTTTGGTTGGTGTTTATGACAAGAAACAAGACAAGTTTGCCACGATTTCTAGACTCGGTACAGGTTTGACAGATGAGGAATTCAGGTATGTAAACGAACTTGCTGGGAAGCTGAAAGTGGATCACAAGCCAGCAAGAGTTGTTTCTAAAGTTGAACCTACAATTTGGCTTGAACCGAAAGTGGTTTTGGAGGTTTACGCTGACGAGATTACAAAATCCCCAAATCATACAGCAGGTGAGGATGAAAACGGGATAGGTTATGCATTGAGGTTCCCTAGGCTTGTAAAATTTCGAGATGATCGCCAGCCAGAAGACTGCACAACTGTTGATGAGATTCTAAAGATGGCTAAACAGCAATACGTAAAGAAAAAGTAGCCCGACCCGGCGGTTGACAGATTTAGTCCTATAATTGTATAATGAGCTATATAACTCACGGCCAAACCCCGCGAGTTTTTTGTGGGAATAAAGATTAAAAACAATGGATGAACGTTATTTAGATCAAGATTTTAGTCGAGTATCAGCCAAAGCAATAAATGCTATTGGTACTTTGCGCGGCCTGGAAGCATTTACTAATTTAAGGGGAGACGGAACTACAGAAATAGACAGATCTTACGATCCTGAAATGTTTGACGATATCGTGGGTAGAAGAATTCAAGGTGTTTTGACTCACACCTTAGCGGGCATAGACCAAATGCTTATTTATGATAAAAAAGTTAGGCTTGATGGGGTTTCCCGAAGAGCTTTTATGGTTGGGGAAACTGGTTTTGCATGTATTGCTCCTGAGACGCAAATGGGCTTGATTGACTTAGTTGCGGTTGCAAAACGTCGCAAGCCAAGGCCAGCTGCTGATTCTGAGTGGAAGCTTGTAAGCGCGCAGTTGATATGCACGCTAGCTGCCAAAGCTGGAATTGCTCGTCCGGGCCAGTAATTTTTCTTGCAAACATCTCTTCTTGATCGCCATGCTAAAATTGGGCTGTGACAAAGCAAGAACGTCTTGCAAATCTTCGTGCGAGGATGGAGGCAGATATGAAGTTGCCTCTTAGGTTGGGTGCAACACAGCTGGTTTTTGGCGATGGCAACCCCGATACACAAGTTTATTTTTTAGGTGAAGCCCCTGGCTATTATGAAGATAAGCAAGGTAACCCTTTTGTGGGGCTCGCCGGTAAATTACTAGACAAATTACTGGAAGAAATTGGTCTTGAAAGGCCTAAAGTTTATATTTCTAATGTTGTAAGGTTTAGACCCCCAGGTAATCGTGACCCAGAACCAGATGAAATCGCGGCATTTAGGCCTTATGTTGATGAAGAGATTGAAATCATTGACCCCAAAATTATTGTGACCTTGGGGCGTTTTTCTATGGGTAAGTTTTTACCAGACGTAAAAATATCTCAAGTTCATGGAAAAGCTTTTAAGATTTCTTTTCAAGGAAAGCCGGTTTTGGTTTTGCCGATGTATCACCCGGCGGCGGCACTTCGTGCGGGAGCGATTTTAGAACAGTTGAGAGAAGATTTTAAATTGATCCGAAAGGCTTTGGACAGGGCAGATTTTACAGAAGTAATGCAGGTTTCGGATAATAAGGTTGAGGAAGGTTTGAAAACAGACCAATTAAGTTTGATATGAACGGGAATCGTAATACTGTCGCTGCGATTTGTTACCTATTGGGGTTTATAACAGCGGCTGTGGTAATTTTTACAGAAGATCGCGATAAGTTTATTCGGTTTCATGCTTACCAATCTTTGTACGCGACAGGTGCTTTATTTGTTCTTAATATGGTTGTCGGATTAGTACTTGGAAAAGTGGGATTACCGGCAATTCTAGTTGATCTAACTGGTGTTGTTATCTGGCTTTTAATTTTGGTTGTCTGTGTGGTTGGGTTTGTTTCTGGCTGGAAGGGTGATATTTATAAGTTTCCGCTGGTTGGTAATATAGCCGAGAAAAAGGCTAACAGCTAGATATTTTTATTTTAGTAAAGCCGATTTTATTTAATTACATTCAGTCTCGAAAATTAGATTTTGAATAATTAATGGAAGCTTTCTGATATTTTTTTCGTTATACTCAAAAAATGAAACTAGTCGTAGGTCTAGGTAACCCGGGGAAGAAGTATCAAAACAATAGACATAACCTGGGATTCATGGTTATTGACAGGCTTGTTAATAAGCGCGGGCTAGATTTCCGCGACGACGCTGATTTGATGGCAATCTGGGCGAAAGATAGCGAGGCTGTTTTTGTAAAACCAACAACATTTATGAACGATTCTGGTAATTCTGTGCAAGCAGTTGCTAAGTTTTTTAAAATTGACCACAAGGATGTTTTGGTTGTTTACGATGAGCTGGATATTGAATTTGGCAATATAAAACTGTCTTTTAATGGTAATTCTGCGGGGCATCATGGAATAGATTCGATGATTGAATGTTTAGCAAGCACGGAATTTGGCAGACTTAGAATTGGAATAGGAAAACCGAAAGTTGGGGATGGCGCTGGCCATGTTCTTGATGACTTTTTGCCAGAGGAGAAAGATGAGCTGGATAAGGTTTTGGATAAAAGCGTTGGCGCTGTTGAATCTTATGTGACGGATGGAATTGCAGCAACGATGAATCGGTTTAACTAGAGACTAGAATGAATTTTAACGAAAAAGTGTACCAACTAGTTAAAAAAGTTCCAAAAGGGAAAGTGACGACCTATGGCACTATCGCAGCAAAATTGGGTAATCCAAGATGGTCACGACAGGTAGGCTGGGCTCTGCATGCTAATCGATCTAATGGTGTTCCTTGTCATAGGGTTGTTGATAGGACGGGAAGAATTGCTCCTAATTTTGCCTTTGATGGTGCAGAGGAGCAAAGACGAAGGTTGGAAGCCGAAGGTGTTAAATTTCAAGATCCTATGCACGTTGATTCTTCTTGCATTGTATGACAGTGCAGCTTTTAATTTCTGGAAAAGTTCAAGGTGTTTTTTATCGTAAATCTGCCAAAATTGAAGCTGAGAGGCTGGGGATCGTGGGTTGGATTAAAAACTTAGACGATGGTTTGGTTGAGGTGAGCGTCGAAGGGGAAAAGGGCCGACTTGAGCAATTTGTTGCTTGGTGCAAAAAAGGGCCACCACTTGCCAATGTTGAAAAGGTCGAAGAACAATGGAGCGATTCTAGCGGTAATTGGAAAGAGTTTGCGATTCTCGATTAGAAAAGATGTTGGGAGACCAGTCTAGTTCCTTCTGAGGGGTAATTAATAATTATTTGTCTTACTTCTTTAATTTTTGTGAGTTTATTTTTAAGTTTTGCAATGTTTTTTTGTTCAACTATTAAATGAATATCTTGACCAGTGTTTAAAGTGAAATATACGGGTAAGTCTTCAGTGCGCCATTTATGATATTTTTCTTTGGCATTTTTTGAAGGCGGGTTTTTAAAAATGGGGAAGAAGTTGCTGTTTGTTGGCCCGTTGTTGTTGAGACATCTTTTTTGTGAGTGTTGACAACTGCAACAATGTCAGCGATTTTAAACTGATCTGATTTAAAAATTTGTTTGCCGTAAGAGGTGTCACTTGTTGTTCCATTTGACCACTCAACAAAGCCTGACGGAATAGACCTGCATGCAGAACCTGAACCTAACCTTGCTAAAATTGATAATTGTTTTTCTGGTAGTTTTAGTCCAGCGGCCGAAGCTGCCGCGACTGTTAGGGCGGCAAATCCAGAGGCTGATGATGAAAGACCGGTTGAACTTGGAAAATTGTTTTTTGACGCTACTTTTGCCTTTTGTTTTGTACCTGCAAGATTACGAATTCTATTTAAGTGGGCAATAACTCTTTTGACTGCAGAGTCATCTTTTTTGTCGTTTATTGTTATGTCGTCTTTTTTAAATTTATCTGAAAATTCAACAGTTGTTGTCGTTTGTAGGCCTGACAGGCACATCGAGATGCTACCATTTTCAGGAATTCTTAATTTTTCGTCTTTCCGACCCCAGTATTTGGTAAAGGCGATATTGCTTGGCGCAACTGCTGATGCTTTCATTCTGTCTTTACTCCTTGGGCATTTGTATTTACTTTAATTATTGTTCCACCTGTTTTTTTAATGCTGTTTTCAATGCCTTGTCTTTTTGACTTTTTAACGAGCGCGATTATGCAATCACCAACACCTGCTCCTGAGAGTTTGGCACCATAGGCCCCTTTTTCTCTTGCCGCGTAAATCATTGCAGAGAGTTTATTTGAACTGACACCAAGTGACTCTAAGTAGCCTTGGTTGATGTCCATAAGTTCACCTAGCATTTCCCAATCGGCTATTTGAATAGTTGTTTTGGCGCGATCGACGATAAGTTCCATATTGTTGTAAATGTTATCAACGATCTTTGGATAATTTTTTGACTTTTCAGATACTGCGTTTAACACGCTGACTGTATCTGCTTTTATTCCTGAGTAGGCGACTGTCAATGGAATTGATTTTACTTTTAAACTTTGGATAGTCTGGCCGCCAGTTTTGAAATAGATTGTGCCTCCATAAATTGCTGCTGCAACGTCAAATCCTGAGCCTTTGCCTTGCACGTCTAAAACTGTTTTATAGGAAAGATCAAAGATATCTTTTTGGCTTAGCTTAACTTTAAAAAGTTTGGAGAGAGCGTAAATTGTGCAAACAGTTGAAGCTGACGATGAACCAAAGCCAAACTTTGCTGAAAATTGTGATTTGGTAATTATTGCAACACCAGTTTTTTGTGGGTACTTTTTAAGAAAGTTAAATAGCGCTATTTCTACAAATTTTGAAGCTGGAGGAACTACTCCTTTGCCAAGTTTTAAAATTGGCTTCTCGTAGTTTTTTATCTTAACTTCTGGCGCTGTAA
>JACPYZ010000077.1 GCA_016195765.1 Candidatus Curtissbacteria bacterium
ACATTTGGTGCGGGGCGTTCCATCGGAGCCGTATTTTAAGACTTTTAAAGGTTCCGGTCAAAGATTTTGTCTTGCCAGTTTCATGGCGACGATTGGTCCAATTAACCTTGTTCTGTAAAGAAAAATAACGTCACTAGCATTGTGAGTGTCCACACTACTGACAGAATCAAGCGCTCTTGCCGCATTGTTGACTGCATCCAAATAAGCTGGTGTCTCGCGACCCACCTTTGATGCTTCAAATGCTGCCAGTTCCTGGGCATAAGAAAGTGATGCTTCGGCCAGGTCACTTCTTGTTACGGCAGGCATATATCTTCTTGATTGAAAGTCTTGGGCAGTTGTCAAACCCGCAAGCATGATTACAATTAAATCTTGATCAACTTTGTCTGGTTTTTGATCCTCGGTCATCCGGCAATATTTGCGGAATTTTCCAACTTCTCCAGCTGCATTTTTCTTTTTTTCGTTCCAGGCCATTCCAAAATTTCCTTCTGGTTGTCTGGGTTGTTGACGCTTTGGTTCCTGGGGTTCGATGAATTTTCTGATGGGCCAGATTTCTTTTATATGAGGCATTTGTTCGTTGAATTGTAGGGTCGCTAAAGCTAAAATGCAAAGGCGGATGTAGGACTCTGGATCCTAGATGTTAGATATCTATAATCCATAATCTATGATCCAAAATCTAATGAGAGATCACTCTTGGCTTCAATCAAAACTAGAAGAACTGCTTAAAACTTATTTTGCAGATGTGCCCATTACAAATCCAATCGAGATTAAGTGGGGCAGGGAAGCTAAATTTCGGTTTGGCAGCATAAAACTAGAAGGTGGTCGTAGAATACTCAAACTGCGAGCTTTCGGCGGGCTATTTACCCGCAAGATTGAAATGCAGGAAAGCAGCGACAAAAAACTTCCTAAAAAGAGCATTATTACGATCACTTCTATGTTTAAAAACGAAGATGTGCCCGTTGATGTTGTTTGCTATACCATTTGCCATGAACTTACACATTATGCCCATGGTTTTTCTTCGACCAACAAGCGTATGTTCAAGCATCCGCATCATGGTGGGGTAGTAAACGCCGAAATCCAAAAACGGGGTGGCACAAATTTTGTAAAAGCTTACCAACTATGGCTAAAAGAATACCGAAGGCAGATTTTGGCTGGTAGAAGAAGAATTTAAAGCTTCGGGCCTATTGTGAGTACGCCGTCTTCTGATCCTTCGTGCCAAAGCGCGTGTCTTGCTAGTCCTTGTTCTGTTGCTGGTGTATAGGTAAATGGTGTGCCTTGTGTCTCCAACGCTTCAAGTATTTGTCCCAAACCTTCGGTTGTGTGATTGAGTTCTACTTGAATAATCCCATTTGTGTTTGCCAATCTATATAGCCTATTTAAAACAGCGAAACAAAAAGCGGGTGAGTACTGCCGGTCATAAAATCCGCCGACAGCAACGGCAATATCAAAGCCTCCAGGCAGGTAATCTCGTATGTTTAAATAATTATCATTAATGTAATCTACGCCAAAAATGGCAAATAAATCTTCGCTGCGCAGTTCTTGTTTGGTCTTGTATATCAAAGCCTACGAGATTTGCTTTGGGAAAGTACTCTCTTAGATCGCAAAGAACATAGCCCGCTCCGCAACCTAGGTCGACAATTGTCAGATTAGGCTGCGGTTGATCGAGGCCGTATTGCACAAAATCTAGTGCACCATTATGAGTCAGAATTTGGTGGTAATCTGCGAGTTCTCTGCCTAAGAAAGAACCCGCCTGTACAAAGTAGTTTTCTCTCAAGCTGGCGAATTCAGGGAGCTTCATATGGTCTACATACTTACGCTCGCGAACTAGAGCTCGTCGAAGATCGGAGTAGACATTTCTATCGTTCATAGAGCGGGATTATACTCTAGCTGCGACCCAGACAAAAATTTAGCTGATTGTCTTATACGTTTGGAATGATTTTATTTGCAATTATTTTTATCTTATAGTATATTGCACCCCATGAGCGACAGACGTCAATACAGATTTGGTGGCGAGGACGAGGTACCACAAGATAGTCCTCCGGAAATCGTAACGTCATTGGTGCCAAGTGTGACTGAACCTACAGATCTAGTTGCTGCGACTCCTCTTCAGGGTGCACCGGTTAGGGTTAGGGTGGAACCGCAAAAAGTTTCTCGTAGGGTTTTTTCCAGAAGGGTTGCGGCCTGGGTCGGTGGCGGGTTGGCTGTTGTTGGACTTGGGGCTTTGGCAATTGAAATAGGCAGGGAAGGCGCGCGCGAAGTGCAAATAGGAGAGCAGCTGGTGCAAGGGAGTCCCAGGCTCGAGGTTGACCATCTTTTATGGGGTGGCAGTCAGATGCGTGCAAGCGATTTAGAGGATGCTTCTGCAATTTTTGCACAAGAAAAACATATAGACAATTTTGCTTTGAGAAGATGGTACAGATACGACCCCAAATTCCATACTGAGCTGGATATTTTAAAAGAGCTAAAAGGCAAAGATTTTCGTGCGAGGGACGTTATTGTTGTCGATAAAGAAGTGGATCCTTCAGAAAACACTAGGGCACACGGAGATTATCTTCCGGGTGAAGTACCGGTACAGAGAACAATTCACATGATTATTCCCAGAGGAGAGTACAAAACGAACATCTTGCCTTATTTAATTGATTACCCGAACCGTGGTGCGGGTGTGGTAACACTTGTCGATTTTCAGCAAAGAGTAACCGGAATCAGGTTTGAATCAGCAGCTTATGTTTTCGGCCAAGATGCGCTTGCTCTTGGTTCAAGAGATCTTTTGGTCTTGTCTATTACTTTGGCGCCTACTGAGAATCCTGATTCTTTCAAAGATGGAGGCCTGGTTTATCTTGGAAGATATAAAAGTGCTTTTGAGGGTGAATATGAATTTACAAAGGGGCAAGGTTTGGTTTTAGGTGTGGGTCCAACGCCGTTTTTAGAGCCATTTGTTTTCCCAAAACCGTTAAACGCAATACCTGCTAAGAATACCCTCGTTTTTTAAAATTCCAATATTTAATTTTGAAGTGGTAGTTCGACAGTAAAGGTCGATCCATGGCCTTCGCGGCTTTTGACAGAAATTTGCCCTTTGTGGGCGCGAACTATTTGGTTTGTAATAAAAAGCCCCACGCCTAAACCTTCGTAATGGGGACCGTCTACAGCTCTTTGAAACAACTCAAAAATTTTGTCTCGGCGATTTTTGGGAATACCGATTCCATGATCTGTGATTTCGATTCTGGCACTGCTGCGGTGCTTTTTAACTTTAACTTCTATAGTTTTCCCCGCACCATATTTAATGGCATTACTAAGCAGATTAGTTACAACTTGTTCGATGCGTAAAGTGTCGAATCTGCCCCGAATGTTTTTGTCCGATTCCAACTTAATGTGACTTTTGGCCTTAGCGGCCGTTTCTGTCATGGTCCGCACGACTTCTTTGGCAATTGCAGCCAAATCGGCCTTTTCGAGTTCCAGATTTATTTTCTTGGAACCTACGAAGGAAACATGCAAAATATCATTAATCATGCGCGCCAGGCGTTCACTTTGCTGTTCCGCGCCTTCTAACATATCCATCAATTTTTTGACAGAAAAGTTAGCCAAAGAAACGCTTTTAACATTATGTAGAATCATTTGCAGTTTAAGAATTGTGGCGGTGAGTGGGGTTTTTAGTTCGTGTGAAGCGATAGATAAAAACTCGTCACGGGCTTTTATTTCTTGTTTTAGAGAATCATTTTTATTCTCCAAATTTTTAATTGTTCGTACATAGTTTGTTTCTAGTCTATTGAATTGCGATACCAGTTCTGCACGTTTGGCAGCGGCGATTATTAAAGAAACAAGAATGCTTATCAGCACATAGGTGCCGATTACGCTAATGGTGGGGATATCGATTGTGGCTGGGGGAGAAAATAAGACATACAGAAAGGTTGCTCCAATTGCATTTGTTGCTAAGCTTGGACCAAAACCTCCGACCCACGCACTGAGAGCTACTGCTAAAAACAGCAACAAACAGACAATTGTTATATGAGTCGGGTTGTGATTAACGCTTTCAATAATAGCCGGGACAATTGCCAAAAATACAGCTGTTCCGTAACGAAACCCCAGGCTATTTAGAGAATTTTTAGGAAAGTAGATTTGCGATTTCACAAAATCTAACACTTGAACAGCAGCACTGGCGGAACCATTTTGGTTTGTTCTCATGCGTTTTGCAAGGACAGTATATACATGCAATAGGGTCGTCGCAACTATGTTGTTTCGATCCTAATAGAGCTTTGGTTTCTATGGTCTAGGAGGTTGGTTATCAAGTGGAGGGCGGGCAACTCCGCGTCTTTTGCCGTTTCTTGGAGGGTTTGTAGAAGGCCAGCCAGGAGAACTATCAATGCTTGTGGCACCAGCTTGCTTTAGGGCGAATTTTCTGGCGGCTTCGACCATATCTGCAATTCTAGTTGAAGCTCGAGTGTCACCAGCAGTTTCTGGCGCTAGTGCAGATTTTCCGCTTGCTTCCATCGTTGCTGGAACTGCAACTGACAGCTCGGTACCACCTTTTAGAGCGGAGTCGTTAGCATCGGGTCTTTCTATAGTCATTTCGAGTGCATTCTAGATAATTGTTTTGCAGAATGCAAATTGTCCTAATGCAACTGGCAATAAATACTATCTTATAGTATAATAATCGAATGGAAAGAATACTGGCTCAAGCCGGAGATAGCTCCGCTGGTGCATCTGGTACTAGACCCCCGAGAGAAATTTCAGAAACCGAAAAGTTTATTGGCGAGCGTGTTATTCGCCTTCAAAAGGAACCAAATATGCCAAGAGAGCCTCGTGATGGTATAGGTATGGTTGGTGAGAAAGCTCGCAGATGCAATACTGTTTTCTCTATAGAAAATATGCCTCTCGGTGGCTTAAGACTCTCTTTAAGCGTAATGGATGCTCCTTCAGGAGATTTTGATTCTTTTCAGGCTGGTGTTGCCCAAAATGCAATCACAGTGGACCTTGAACTTGATGGCCATTTAACCCAAACGGATTTTCGCTTCAGCTTCACAAGAGTAACTCCAGACGCAATACTTCAAGAATCAGACGCCATGGCGACACTTTTGGATCCAAACGACCCAAATAATGAGATTATGACTCGCTGGTCACGAGTTGCTGCACAGCTTCAAGAGGAAAGAGCTAGAAATGCTGTTCCACAGGCAATACTAGATCTGGTGACCGCTCGTGAACAGGTCTATACCAGCCCTAGAATGCCTGTTGAAGTGACTAGGGTTCGTGATGAAGTTTTGAACTATGTCCGGGTTGCAGTTTCTGAATATTTTGCAGAAAATTCTATACCGGCTTTGTACCTAAGGCAACCGTTACCAGAAAACATTGTTTCGTCGGGTGTATTAGGAGCAGCAGTTAGGGGTCTTTCACAAGAACCGACGCCAGAAGAATTATTTACATTATCTAATTTAGTAAAACGCAATCTTACTGAGGCTCGTTTTATTGATACAGAGCCTGGTCCTTATGCTTCTTGCGATAGTGATGCGTATTTGTCACTCTTTAGACCTGTAAACGTTGTTGATTATATTAATCTTTCAATTTTGCACGCTAAGTTAAGTGGAGACTCAGATCCTTACACGCCAGAAGAACTAAGAGAATTTGCCAGTCGTTGGAATCGTTCTTTTGGTACGAGATTGCCTGCGTCTATTATTGGCTCCCTTAAGCCAAAAGAAGAGGTCGTTGGGGAACAGGCAAATTTAGGGAACTATAAAAGGGCTTTGACCTCTTACCTGCAAGATAGACGTTTGGGAGGTCTTAGCATGAGGGATCTGCGAAGAAGCCGATTGGATCCAGACTTTAGAGCGGAAATGTGGATCACTGTAAATGGTGAAGAGGTTCGCATAAATGCTGCTGGTCCGACTATTGAAAGTGCAAGACTCGAAACTTATAGAAGGATGCTTCAAGAGCTTCAAGCGAGAGAACAATCTTCCAGATAACTAAAATTTCACTTAAAGTTTGCTAGAATCTAGCTATGGCTAAGATTCTTGTTGTTACAACTGGGGGAACCATCGATTCTTTGTGGGATCCAGGCCAGGATAGTATTGTTGTAGCTTCGGAATCTCAAGTTCCCACCCACTTCAAAAATGGGTCAAACTTTAAATTTGTGGCTACTTGCCGCAAAGACAGCAGGGAGCTTACAGGCGAAGACCGCGAAAAAATTAGAGAAGAGATAGATAACTCTGCAGAAAAAAAGGTGCTTATTACCCATGGTCTTTATACGCTTCTGGATACCGCTCAATATTTAGAAGCAAGGCTAACTAATAAAGAAAAGTCCGTTGTTTTAACAGGTTCAAAGACACCCCTTAAAGGTTTTGAGAACAGTGATGCGCCGGCTAATCTGGACTTTGCGGTTAAATCTTTGGGGACTGCCAGGCCGGGAATTTATTTAGCTTTGGATGAGAGGTTGCTCACTTTAGAAAAGGCGCTCGAAGAACAAAACAAGGGGACGTTATTTTCCGCAAACTCCGCCCAAGTGCAATAGATTATTTACTAAATCCGTTAAGGCTAGCAATCACTTGTTCCATGGCTGTTTTTTCCACAATAAAACTAATTTCAGACTCTGTGCAAATAATTCCTAGAATATTTATTCTTTTGGCGCCCAGTGCAGAAAAAAGGACATATAACACATTGGGGATTTGGCTATAGTCTTTGGCAAATTCGGCGGTCACGGCACTTAAGTTTTCCAGTTCTTTTTTGGGTTTGCCCATGTGTTCCGTAACGACCTTGACGCTTTTATTGGCAGCGGCAATAGAAATTTGGGAATTGCCTTCGGTGACGGCGAAAATATCTGTAGCTGCCACTTTGAAGGGCTGCATAGTGTGCAATTTTCTTTGGGTATCCGCAGTCTTGGGGTAGGTGAGTACGGTAAGTGAGCCTCGAACGCTGATATCGGCTATTTTTACTTCTGGTTTAAGTGGCGGGGCAAACCGCTTTTTTTCGGCTAGGCGCGAAAGAGCAACCACAATACTGCCGCGTTTTACCTCTTTAAAGGTTAGCTTTTCTACCTGTTTGTGAATTTTGTCAGCGTATGCTGAGAGACTAAGCAGGTTTTCTGCTAGTGCTTCTTGGGCGAGTTCGTCGGCGGCTAGAATATTTTGAACAGCCTGCGAAATCTTGATCATTTGTAATAATTGTAACATTTTGTGTGATTTGTTACAGATTGCCAAAAATTTCCTTTAGCCTATAACAAATGGTTTAATGGCTGACGTTATGGAACGACCGCCCATTGATAGTAGAGACGATATTTTAGTTGTTCACCATGGTGGAACTGGTGGCTTTCGTAGAACACCCCAACTAGAACTTGTAGTCATGACACCCGAGGAATTGGTACATGGACTTCACCCTGATCTTCAAAGAAGATACAGATTTGGCTTTTTAAACTTTGCACCTGGTATTAACAGTGCAGACGTAAGCCCATCAGAACATTGGAGCAGATTTGCGCTTATGGTTCCCGAGCTGAGGAAAAAATATAAAGCAGCTGTTATTGTGATGGGTACGAATACTGCGCCGGACACAGGTTCTGCACAGGCCTTTGCACTCGGGCCACATAACGATTTTCCAATGGTTTATGTTGCATCTCAAAGGCATCACGACAGATTGGGAAGCCATGCTAAAGCGCTTATTGAAGAGAGTGTAATAGGAGCACTTGCAGCGTCGCGTGCTGGCTTGTCTGAGATATTACTTAACTCTGGTTTAAATACTTTTATCAGAGCTGTGAATGCATCTAAAAGAAGTGATAATGAACATGAAATTTTCGACGCA
>JACPYZ010000078.1 GCA_016195765.1 Candidatus Curtissbacteria bacterium
AAAGTTTTCCATAGGAAACTTGGCGTCGATTGGAATGATTCCTTTTTCCAATTGCAGAGCAGCATCGACAATTTCACCAGATTTAAAAGCATATTGGAGATGAAAATGCTCTTTGGGTAAAGATTGACCTAACAAATCTTTTAAAACTGCTTCGCCCATTTGCCCGCGCATTTTAGGAGAACGTAAAAATTCCTGCAGATCTTTCATGCCTCTCCCAAGTTCCGTCATTTCACCAACTGATTTGCTAACTTGCGAAATTGCCATAGCCGCACGATCTAAACGATCGTTGATTGCCCGGCTTTGAGAAACCATGGAACCAGTATTTTTTTCCATCGACTGGCGCATATCCGACACTAGTTGACTAAGGAGTTTGGTAGTGTCGTCTGAGGACTTATTTGCAACAAGTTTTTTTAACTGGAAATAAAGAATGGCAATCGCAATTGCGACTAGTAATCCGATGATTAAAACAGCAGTAACAATATCCACAGCTTGAAGATTTTAGCACAAGCATGGAAAAGCCCAGAATGGTTAAATGTATATATGAGGCTTCTGCTTCTGACAATTACACTTTTTGGGATAGGAGCAACAGCTGCCATTATTTGGATTGTTGCCAATATTGATCCAACTGCTTCAAGTCCACTTGTTTTTATTGTGTTTGTAGGATTCTTATTTTGCGCGACGTTAGTCGATTTGGCGATGCTTCTTTATTTAATGCGTACAAAGTTAAGGGGGAAACAAATGATTGACAGGCGTTGGTACCTTGTTACTTCTTTAAGGATGGCTTTTTTTGTTGCTCTATTTTTAGCGCTCATTACAACACTCGCAATTTTGAAATTGGTAAGTTTATTTAACATGGTTGGGGTAATTTTGGTGGTAAGCCTTTTTGCTGTATGGATGTACTTAGGAAAAAGATGAATTAGGTGTTCGAGCCTGGGTTTGGCGTTAACAATTATTGGGAGAGAAGAATTATGCCTTCACGCCAGCCACCAGGATCTTTGATTTCTTTGCCATCTTTGGTGAAGATATGAGAAGTAATGGCGACTGCTTTATTTTTAAACTCGTTTGGGATTGTCCATTCTAATTTAAACGGGGAATTTGCAACTTCACCTACCATTTGCCATTTATTGTCTGCATAAGTTTTTACCCAGAATTCAACCTTTTGGACATTTTGAGGATTGTCTGGGGAAACTTCGATATTAACCTTGTCTGCTCTGATGATATCGCCTGGATTAGGGCTAATGATTTCACCGCCCGGGTTATTACTTTGTTCTTGTAAACTAGGTTTTTGAGAGAGAAGTGGCTTGGCGATTAGAAAAATAATTACGAGCGCAAAGACAATAAGAGCCCCAACTCCAAATGGATTTACCGGCCAACCTTTTTTACCTTTTTCTATCGGACCGCGCTTTTCTGTGACCTCTTCCATGTATCAAGAGTTTAAATCTGACCGTTTGTAGTGTCAAATCCGGGTTTTTAAATATTTATCTTGAAGTCCTTTTAATGTATTATTGCTTAATATTGGCGATGAAAGTTAATTCGGTTTCTTCAATACTAGTTAAAATTTTTGGCTCTGTTATTGCTTTTTTAACATGGTTTATCTTAATCGTCTCCTTTTTTGGCGATATTACCATTTGGATAATTCGAATCTTTTTTAAATCTTTTCGTAAAACCGCAAGGAAATTCCACGTAGGTTTTATCTCTACTCCACCAAAATTTTTAAGGGCAACCGGGCGTTTTTTTAGCCATCCAGTATTTTCGCAGGATAAAAGCTTTAAAGTAGGTCTTTTAACAATTGCGGCTTTAGTTTTTTCTATTTGGTTCTTGACCCATGATTTGCCAAGCCCTAAGGAGCTTGAAACCAGAGATATTCCATTGACAACAAAAATTTATGACCGGAATGGACAGATACTTTATAACGTTTATACAGACCAAAATAGAACCATTGTTCCCTTGGTCGAGATGCCCGATAAATTAAAGAAGGCAACAATTGCCATTGAAGACAAAGATTTTTATAAGCACAAGGGGTTTGACGTTTTTGGGATAGTGCGTGCTGCCAGACAAACAGTTTTTGCCGGTAATGTCCAAGGTGGTTCAACGATTACTCAACAGCTTGTAAAAAGCGCGTTTCTTTCGCCTGAAAGAACAATTTCTAGAAAGCTCAAAGAGTTATATTTGGCATTCCGTGTTGAGACGGCATTTTCTAAAGATAAAATTTTGGAGATGTACTTGAACCAGGTACCTTATGGTGGCACGGCTTGGGGAGTTGCCGCTGCCAGTGAACAATATTTTGGGAAAAACGTAAAAGACCTGACACTTGGAGAAGCCGCCCTTTTGGCAGGATTGCCGCAAGCACCCAGTTATTACTCTCCTTTCGGCCAGGACCCAAAACGATCTATTGAGCGCCAAAAGTTAGTTTTAAAGCGCATGCTTGATGAAAATTATATAAGCCGAGAAGAATACGAAAAGGCAATTGGCGAACCTATTAAATTCCGAGCAGCAGGAGTCGATTTGAAGGCTCCACATTTTGTGATGTACGTTCGTGAATATCTCGCAGAAAGATACGGTGAGGCGATTGCTTCTCGTGGAGGGTTAAAAGTCATAACGACCTTAGACATGAACATTCAAGATGACGCAGAAAAAATAGTTAAGAAAAATATAGATGAGTTAACCGCTCTTAGAGTTTCTAATGGTGCGGCGCTTGTGACCAAACCTAAAACTGGTGAAATACTAGCAATGGTTGGTTCAAAAGACTTTTTTGATACAAGTATTGACGGCAATGTTAATGTGACAATTGCTAACCGCCAACCCGGTTCTTCGATTAAACCACTAAATTATGGTTTGGCACTATATCGGGGCTTAATTACACCCGCGACAGTTATTATGGACGTCCCAACAACTTTCGGTGCTGCCGGAACAACACCTTACAGCCCAGTTAACTATGATGGTCGGTTCCATGGACCAGTGCAGGCAAGGTATGCGCTTGGAAATTCTTACAACATTCCAGCGGTTAAGGTTTTGGCATTAAATGGAGTTGCAGAATTTATTAAGTTTGCCAAAGAGATGGGGATCAACACTTTTGAAGATCCAACTCGATATGGACTCTCGCTCACCTTAGGTGGAGGCGAAGTTAAAATGACAGAAATGGCAACAGCTTTTGGGGTGTTTGCAAACGAGGGTATTCGCCAAGAGATTGTTCCCGTTTTAAAAGTTGAAGATTCCAAAGGAAGACTTTTGGAAGAATTCAAACCAAGAGCCGGAACAAGAGTTCTTTCTAAGGAAGTTGCTTTTCAGATATCTTCGATACTTTCTGACAACAGCGCTAGAACTGCTGCTTTTGGCCCAAGCAGCGAACTAGTTATTCCTGGCAAAACAGTGGCTGTTAAAACTG
>JACPYZ010000089.1 GCA_016195765.1 Candidatus Curtissbacteria bacterium
ATGCGGGTCAGAATTTACAGAAAGATTACCACTTCCCGTGTTTTTGAAAGTAACTTTTTCTCCAACTTTAGCTTTTACTGTAGCTGGACTAAAAGCAGTACCATCATAATTCACCATAACTTCACCACTCATCATGTCACTGGAACTCGCAGCCGGGCTGCTTAAACCAGAAGTGCTCGGTGTTGTAGTCACAGTTTTTGCCTTGCACCCTGCAAGGGTCAAAGCTAGTAAACCAGAAGTTGCAATAATAATCGCTTTTTGAAATTTCATATACTCACCTCCTCTTGATGTTTAATTTTAAATCAGTCAAGTCAGTTGTCAATTACCAGAGTCAATTGTCATTGATCCCACTACTCTACTTTCCCGGCACTACCTAGAACATCAATTTTATCTTCAATCAAAGCGGCAACGGCAAGCGAGATGTCATTTGCCAGTTTGTAATAAGTGTATTGAGTAGGTTCCTCATTAACTTTTTCCTTTAAAGCTTCGATAAAAGTCTGGCGGATTTCTGTGTTTATATTAACCTTAACAATTCCCCCAACCTTGATTCCCTCACGAACATTTTCAGCAGAAATACCAGACCCGCCATGCATTGAAAGAAACTTATCAGGCAATGTTTCTCTCACTTTTTTCAGGAGCTCAAAATCAAGTTCTGGTTCGATTGCAAATGTACCATGAACATTTCCAAAAACAGCCGCAAATATATCAACTCCAGCGGCATCTGCAAATTCTTTTGCCTGTTCAGGCTTGGTGTAAGATTTTTTGAGAAACTCCAAGTCAATTTCTTCCTTGTGCACTTCAGAGCTTCCGGGTACCTTATCTATTTCTCCTTCCACTAGCAAACCCTTTTCGTGAGCAGCGCGTACTACCTCGGCAGCCCGAGTCTTATTTTCATCAATGGGCAGTTCTGAACCATCAAAATGGATAAGGTCAAATCCAGCTTCAATCGCCTCTAGGCAATTATCAACGCTTTTGCTGTGGTCCAAATTCAAAAGAATTGGGATTTCATACTCTTCACGAGCATTAGCAACCAAATCTGCCACGTTTTTAAGGCCAAAGTAATCAACCTCACCTTGCGAAAATTCTAAAATAATTGGGGATTTTTGTTTTTGAGCTGCAATACAAACGCCTTTTAATATATCCAAAGAGTCCACATTAAACGCACCGATTGCAAAATTTTCTTTTTTTGCTTTCTCAAGCCAATCGCGACCCGTCATAATTTAAGCTAACTTTTCAATCCTTCGCTCTACCTTTGCTTTATTTTTTGAATAAATCCGAAGCCCAACATAAGCGTTAAACCCCGCCAAAAGCAAATAAGGTAACCAGAAAAGAGATTTATAAGCCCCATTTGCAGCGCCTCCAATTTCAAAACTTTGCACCATAAAAACCAAGAGTGTTGCAAACTCCATAATAGAAAGAAAAGTGTTTGCCATAGCTGCCCTAAAATCCTTTATCAGCCACAAAACCATCGGAATTCCAAACATAAAAAACCCGAGTACCATACCATTTATTAATTCTCCAGAAGTTAAATAGTCCCACACATTCAAAAATACCACCACAAAAATTATGTTCAGTTTAAACATCCAATTTTGCTTTCCAAACATTTTTTTAAATTTATCCATACTTCGCGTTTCTTTTGATTATACTATCCTTTTGATTCAATCTCTCTGATCTTTTTGTGCCTTCGCTCATGACGCTCACTGCTGTCATATTTTGTCGCCAGCCAAAGGTCTAAAGCCTCAATTGCTTGTTCTGGAGTCACAAATCTGGCTCCGAACGAAAGCACGTTTGCATCGTTATGTGTTTTTGAAAGCTTTACTATATCCAAATTACCTCCGTAATATTCCGTTGCTCTTATTCCCTTTGCTTTATTGGCAACCATTGCTTCTCCCTGACCAGAACCACCCATTATAACCCCCAAAGACCCTGGATTCTCTGCTACTTTTTTAGCACACGGGTATATAAAATCCGGGTAATCATCATTTTCGTCATATTCATGGGCACCACAATCCTCCACCTCTGCACCTTTCTCTTTTAAGTGCTCAATTATCGCCTTTTTTAAATCAAAACCAGCGTGGTCGCTGGCAATATAGATCATGTAAACAGCTTACTAATTTTGGGGAAGCTTGTGCAAATCAAGGCTTTGGGTTAATTTGGCCACCAGGATAAAGCAAATCGTTAAATAGTCTCACCCCAAAACCTAAAGCCTCGAAATTGATTTCTGCATATGCACAACAAATTTTGCCCACACCACTCCCAAATCTCCCTCTCCTATCCTCGCTACTTCCGCTTTTGTATACATAGAAACACCACCGTTATGCAAATCAGGCCCTATCGTTACTGTAACTCTACCGTCGCTAAGCTCGTGCACACTTACGACCAAACCATCTTCTCGTCTTATTGGCTCAGAAATAAGTTTTGGTCTCTCGTTTCCACTCATAACTGAATAATAATCATTTTCAAAAGCACAGGCAAATTGGCACTCATTTACAAATTGGTTCGCCCAGCAAATCAAGAAGATTCACAGCGTAGACAGTAAAGATCTCCATCAGAAGGCATGAAATCGAAACAAAAAGTCGATTCCGAAGCTTAAGCTACTTGCTTAACTCATCAATAATTCTCTGTAATTTATCGGCCGGTATAACACCCGGATATTTTTGTTGGTTAATAAAAAATGTTGGAGTCGATTCAACTCCAGCCTTCTGCCCTAAAGCATAGTCAGCGTTAATCACCCCAATCGCCTGGTTATAGTCATTTTCAAACTTTGAAATATCGAGTCCAAGATTTTTTGCGTACTCCAAAAACTTCTGTTTTGGATTTGAAAGCTCAGACCAATCCTTTTGATTTTCGTAAAGCAAGTCATGCATTTCAAAATACTTTCCCTGCTCACCTGAAGCCTCCGCAGCTCTCGCCGAATCCTTTGCATTTGCATGAATATTTGAAAGTGGAAAATTGCGAAAGACAAAATAAATCTTACCCTGATTTTTAGCCAAAACCTCTTTTAAAATGGGATGTGCCTGGCCGCACGCAGGGCATTGGTAATCACCAAACTCTACGATCTTAACCTTAGCCTCTGGGCTGCCTTCAAAATGTTTTGCTCCAGAGATCAAATCAACCTGTTTTGCACTACTTGCAACTTCTTTCGGCTTTTCTCTTCCTAAGAGAAAAACTGCGGCAATAATTGCCACCAAAGTCACCAAACCAATACCTATAAAAAACTTATTTTCTGTTTTCATTTTTCTTATTTGTTTTCAGAATCACAATCATCATTATCGTAATCACAATAAATGCGGTAAAAGATAAAAATGGAATAGTCACAAAATAAGGTAAAGTCACTGCCCCGTTAAAAAAAGTCAGAGCCTTTACCTCTGAACAAGGACCATAAGCCTTGCATTGAACTGGAGTAATCTCTTTGAGCGGCGTCATCTGTAACATGTAATGATAAAAAGCAATTGAGGCACCAAGGATAGTCATTGGTAAAACATAATAGGCAACGTTTTTGTCCTTTCTCCAAATTGCCACACCCAAAATAATAATAAGAGGATACATCAAAATTCTTTGATACCAGCACAAAATACAAGGTATCCAGTGCCGAATTTCGGAAAAGTAAAGACTCCCTAAAGTCGCAAACCAAGCCTGTACAAAGGCAATATAGAGAGCATTATTTTTAATAAATCTAACCATGATTAACAATTTCTATGCAATTATACTGTTGAAGATAAAATTAAGCCGAATCAGAATCATTTTTTTCTTTAACAATTCGTATTTTAGAACTTTCGTCTGGATCGCTTGCCCAAAAAAGGGCAACCAGTTGTGCTGAGTCTTGAGGTGAAGTTTGCGTAGTATCATCAAGATGAGGCAATAAACCATTTACACTCGCAATAATTTCGTCTCCTGGGCAACCCATCCACATTCCAACCATAGCCGTAAACAAGATTATTCTGCGCAGTGTACTTTTGCCTTTTTCCACGGAAATACTTCCGAATACATCTTCAAAGGTCATTTCCTGCTCATGATCCAAAGGCATTCCAAGGTCGTGACACTGCAATGGTTTGGAAAAACCTAAATCTGGCTCTGCTTCAGCTAACATTTCAGACAATTATATTCCTTAAGTCAAAATTAGAATCACTGAAACCGTTTTTTTTTGCAGAAACGTCAACCTTCCCCTTAATAGCTTGAGTCATTGGTGAAACTTCCGCTGGATTATTAATAACAGTTGCACCTACAATTCGCACAACGCCAGCAATAGTTTTTATAAAAATTCTCGTCATTTTGCCGCTTGCAACCGAGCCTCGGACAACAATCTCATCTGCAAACTTTTCATCAGTG
>JACPYZ010000088.1 GCA_016195765.1 Candidatus Curtissbacteria bacterium
GTTACGAACAAACAGTTAAAGAAGTTCCCATCCCCCCACACGAAAAAATAGACGTTACGGCAATCTCAGAAAAAGCCGCAACCCTGCTCACTCTAAAACCTTTAACAGAAAAAACTGCCAATGAGCTTGGCATAGGCACGGCTCGTCCCACCTTCACAACCTTTGTAAAAGCGGCAGACAATGTTGCCAATAAAAGTGTCGGACTGGTCCTAAACGACGAAAAAGCTCAACAAGAAGCACTTTACTCTTTGGAAGGTCTTGACCGTTATGAGCTCGGACAAAACATCAATGCTCTTTCTGCACGTCAAAGGGAACTTGACCAAATCATCAAAAAACAAAATCCTACAAATCCTGATTACTTCAGAAATAAGCTGGAATACAAAAACAATATCGATAGATTGCGGTACTACCAAAATGCGAAAAAGTTTTCAGATAGCCAACCAAAGCGAGTCCAAACATATCTTTCCTACTTCAAACATTTGCCACCCGGAAAGCAAATAAATATGGCAACAGTAATTGCCAAAGACACAACAAAAAACTTGATTGGGATGCCATTCATACCAATAAAGGTCATCAAAAGCTTCCCTAAAACAGTAGTCAGCAGCGCTTCTCCTAAAAGCATTTTTAAAATGGTGTACAGCCCCGTCGGAGAGTTTAAAAGCAGCACCATGTTCATGCTACGAAGCCCCAAAGGCTTAATTTTTGCCCCGAAAACAATACTCAAAAACGAAATGTTCATGGCTGGTCAAACTTTTGGCGCCCTCGGATTCAACCTCGGTAATTTCCGTATGGCGAAAAACATTCTAACGATGAATATTGGCGGCATCGCCATGGGAATGGGCATAACACCAGCAGGCATAGCCACAACTTTCACAAAAAAAGCCTTAAAGATTTCTGGTGGCATCTTTGGAGGACTGCTCTACTTGTTTGTCAGTTTGGGTGGCGCAGCATTAACCGGATTCCTGGTCGGAGCCGCCATCGGTGGTGGAATTGGGTTAGTTACTGGCGGCATTATCGGCTTCCAAGTTGGTCTTGCAACTGCTCCTTTCTTTGGGCCATTTGCAATCATCACTGTTCCAGCATTTACACTCGCGGGAGGCCTAATCGGAGCCTTAGTAGGCGCCGGCATCGGCGGCGCTGCAGGTGGACTCTTAATGTATGGTATGTCTGGCGGTGGAACACCAGCCGCAACAGCTGGCGTAGGCGTCGGTGTTGGTGGAGTAACAGGTGCAATTTTAGGCGGTTTCCTAGGATCATTCCTTGGACCCGTAGGTACCGCAATTGGCGCCGTCGTTGGGGCGTACGTCGGAGCAATCGTTGGTGGTATGGTCGGCTACGGTATTGGTAAATTAATAACCGCACTTGGCCCCGCGCCCAGTGGTGCGATCCTGGGTGGTGCCCTTGGTTTCATGATTGGTGGACCAGCCCTTATGGTATTCATGGCTTTCACTGGCTGGCTGCTAGGTGGAGGCTGGACCATAATCAAAGATTTTATTGGTGACGCTTTTGGCACAGCCGGAGGTGCCGTCGGAAGTGTTTTTGGAGGAATAACTGGTGCAGTTTCTGCAATCTGGAACGGAATAACGGGAGCAGGCAGCGGCCTCCTAAACGCACTTGGCAATATTGCTGGTGGCTTCTCCAATGCAATCAGTAACATTGCCTCAACAAGTGTTAGTACAGTGACGGGAACAGCAACTTTTGTCACACTCGGTAGCATTGGGGCCCTCGCTTGGTTTACAGGCATATCCACAAGCACAGCTTTTACAAGTGCCGATACCGATCTTTCCAAGATAACAGCAGGTAATAACCAATATTTCCAAGTCACCAAAGTGGCCGACAAAAGTCATCTGGAAAATCCGCCACCAAACCAAGAAATCACCTTCACGATCAATCTAACGGCAAAAGACACCAAGCTTTCAGAAGTTAAAGTCACAGACGAAATGAATGTCCAGAAAAAAAGCGGCAGCCCATTCACAGTAACAGTCGACAAAGACAACAAGCCGTTTTCACCAATTACTGATTGTCAAAAAGAATACAACCCCAAAGACACTTGTCAGTATATTTTCAAAATTACAGTAGACGATCGATTTATCGATTCCACAATTACCAACACCGTTAAAGTCACCGCCACGCCAGAAGGCCAAAGCCCGGTACAAGATTCCACATCTGCAATCGTAACTGTCGGCGCACCACCAACCAGCTGCTTTACCTTTGAAGGCGATTGGAATAGCAGTGATAAAACCGCCGAAAACGACGCTATTGCCAACCTTTCCAGAGCAACTACATACATGAGCTACCTTTGTGCCCAAGGCAACGTCAAGCTGGTGAGAGAAAGTGGTTCAGATTGGAACCGCACGAGCTGCCCAAGCACCATTCATCTCACAGATATTGGGGTGGGGTCTAACAATAAAAACGCTCTCTATGTTCTTGCACACGAATCGGGTCATGTTCTGCAATGCCACGGCCTTCAAGCCTACCAAGACTTTTTATCTCAGCAACCATGGAATCCTGAAGGATACATCTGCAGCTATCCGCTTGGCAAAACCAGCTACGAAGACTTTGCCGAATCAATCGCCATCTATGTCGTCTGGCACGGCTTCAACGTTCGCGGTTGCCCCAGTAGCACTATCAACATGCCAGAACAATACCCACAACATTACCAGTTTCACAAAAGCAAACTCTTTGGAGGTTTTGAATTTTAATGGAAAACTTCAATCTTCAAAACATTGCCAAAATTATCAAAAACGATATCGTACTAATCTCGTTTCTAGTAATTGCCCTTCTTTTGGCAATAGTCTCTGGGTTTGCCCTAATCAACAGCAAGCCAGAAATCAAGGGCACTCCTTGGCAAAGCATTGAACCAGGCAAAACAACAACCGACCAAATAAAGAAAGTTTTGGGCGATCCTCAAGAAAGTTCAAACAGCGGCCAAACATTAATGTATTCAAAAAAGGATGACAAGCGCCAAATTGCCGTAGATATCCAAAACAACAAAGCCACTGTTATCAAAGAACCTGTTACCCATAACGAAGAAGGCGATTTAAATAGTTACATCCAGAAATTTGGTCAACCAGAAAAAATCCTCTACGGTCCAGACGAAACCGCCGCGCCTGGCCACTTTTGGGGTCAAAGAGGCATCCTCGTTTTTGGCAATCCAATAAGTGGAATCATTTTGGAAATATGGTATTTTCCCCCAACCGATTTGCGAACATTTTTAAGCCAACACCCAGAACTCAAACCAGAACCGACGCAAAACCGTCCTTAACTTTTAAACTTCACCCGAACAATTATCTTTTTGCCAAGCCGAGAGTTGAGTGCCCTTATTAGCTCGCCAGAGCGCATAGAAAGCTCACTTACCATCAACCCGGCGCATTGCACCTCCAGTACTCCATCCTTAAAACTTTTCGCATGAACCGCACCGATTTTTGTCTTGGGTAAATCCTGGCAAACCTGAACAAGAACTTCATCAAATGCCCGAATCACCAAAAGAGCATTAATCGCCCCAGATAGTTTTGAACGCCGAGGTAAACGACCTAATAGATTGCCAACAGGAGTAAACACAAACTAGATTTTCAACTGTGAACTGTTAACTGTCAACCGTTAACTCTGGAGTCTCACTGGCATCACAATGTGGAAAAATTTATCTTTTTCATCAGTCGGCGAAATCTTGCCTGGGTTCAGGCTTTCGACCATTTCAAAAATCACGTCTTCGCCGCCAATTACAGCAAGTGCTTCCAGCATATAACGATAATTAAAGGCAATTTCCCCACCCGGTCCCGTAACTGTCACTTCAACCTGCGCATCTGTTGAGCCAACTTGGCTTGCTGTTGCTTCTACTTTCAAGATGCCTTTTCCCGCCGCTTTGGCATCTGGTTCCACATGAACCTTCACGATACTACCTGCGTCCCTTGCAAAAATCGAGGCCACCTTAACTAGTTTTGTCAACTCTTCTTTATTAACTACAACTCTTGTCGGGAAGCTCCCCGGAATCACTCTTTGCCAACCCGGATACTCCCCTTCTATTAGTCTTGAAGTAAATTCGACATCTGCGCAGTTAAAGTTCATTTGCGTTAAGTTTTCAGAAACCTGTATTGCAAACTTTTCGGCTTCTGTTTCACTCAAAATTTTCCCCACTTCAATTAGCGCTCGCGCTGGTACAATCAGCTTCATATCAACGTCTGCCCCACCTTCAAAGTCCATTTGTTCAAAACTCAACCTGTAGCCATCTGTTGCCACCATTTTCAAGTGACCCTTACTAAATTCTGCTAGTACACCAGTTAAAACCGGCCTCCCCTCGTCTGTTGCCGCAGAAAAAGCCACGCGACCCACCAAACGCGCAAAATCAGCGGCGCTCAGCTCGAGCTTTGTGCCCTTGGTAATAAGTGGTATTGCCGGAAATTCTTCAGCAGCAATTGTTGCAAGCCTTGCCTTAAACCCCGAAGCACTCACCAAAACTTCTTCGCCAAGCTTTTCCAAAGTCACTTTTCCCTCTGGTAGCTGCGACACAAACTCCAGAAGCGTTTTGCCGTTTAAGGTTGTTTCACCCTCGACCGCCACTTCGCAAGGCAAAGTCACCCTAGTTGCTGTCTCCAGATTCGTAGAAAGTATTTCTATGTGACCCTTACCTGTTTTTATCAACAGATTGGCAAGAACCGGCAAGTTTGGTTTGGTAAGTAATGATTTTCCAGCCAGAAGCAAAGCTTTATTAAGTTCACCTTGTGAAGATGAGAATTTCATAGAAATAAATTGTAGAGATTAACAAGTTGGGGCAGATCTACAAATACATATATAGCACATTTTGCACATATAACCCAAAAGACTTTAATAATCAAAACAGTAGCAGTGTAGATAGACCCTGTGCATATCTTAATAACCGCGCTTAAGCCAAAGGTGGATATGGGCGCATAACAATGTGCAAAAATTCACGCTATTTGTGAATAACTAAGGTTAAATTGTGGACAACTTTACATGTCGAGTGGAAAACTTTTTCCACGAATTTTTAACTCCTCATAAAATGTGGAAAACTTTAGCGCTAAGAATTAAATAAAAAAGGGAGAATTTTTGAATCTACTGAGAAAATTGTAGAGTGGTCTCGACCACCCATTAACTGGCCAATTTGTACCAGAGGCAAATCCAGTTCTTTACGCAGCAAATACATCAAAGTTTGCCTTGCGCGCACCAGTGCGGCTTTTCTAGAAACTCCACAAATATCACCAGATCTTACTTTGTAATATTTACAAACGGCATCAATAATTTTTCCAGGCGTCACTGCTGGCATTTCTAGTTTTTTGTCTGTGTATGAAATCTTCAGTGCTTCTATATCTACTTTGCCACCTGCAAGTTTAACTTGCGCTAGAACCGAAACTAAACTACCTTCAAGTTCGCGCGCACCACCGACGCATGATTGAGCCATATGAGCAATAACCTCACTTGGTAAACTGACCCCTTTTTCGCGGCATTTAGCCTGAACAATCGCCATTTTCATTTCCAAATCTGGCAGGGAAATATCAGCCGCCATCCCGCCTAAAAATCGACTAACCAGCCTTTCTTTAACTTTGCCAAGTTCCCTTGGGTGACGATCCGAGGCGCAAACTACTTGTTTGCCGGCCATAAAAAGTTCGTTGATTGTAAAGAAAAATTCATCCTGAGTACCTTCTTTGCCAGACAAAAACTGAATATCATCAACCAAAAGAAGATCAACTTTTCTGTATTTGTGACGAAATGCTTCCTGCGTCTTGTTTCGGAGTGATTCCACAAACTCGTTAGTAAATTTTTCGGCAGAAACATACATCACTTTCGCCCCTTCACTTTTTGTGAGCAGCTCGTTGCCAATTGCTTGCAGTAGATGGGTTTTGCCAACGCCGGTTGGGCCATAAATCAAAAGCGGGTTGTAAACACGGCCAGGTTCTTTGGCAACTTGGGTTGCAACCAAATATGCCAAGTTATTAGAAAAACCAACGACAAAATTGTTAAATGTTTGGTTTCCGAAGAGTCCTTTTACATTTGAACTGGCAAAGACTTGGTTAATTTCCCCGGAAAAAATTGGTTCGTTTTTCGGCGCTTTTACAGGAGTTTTTTTAGCAACAACAAAAACCAAAGCGGCTTTTGTGCCTTGTTTTTCAATCTCTGTTTCAATCTGAGCAAAGTATCTCTTTTCAAGCTGTTCTTTAACAAAACTATTAGGCACACCAATGACTAGAAGCCAAGAGCCTTCATGTTCCTTGACATCTAAAACATAAGACCCAGAAAACCAGGTCTTAAAAGAAGATGCCGAAAATTGATTTTTTAGTTCTGCAAGAGCTAAGCTCCAGACTTTTTGTCCGTCCATATTTTGTAAAATTCTCCTAAAAATTTGTAAATTAAATTTATTAGAGCAGCTAGTTTGCAGACTGAAGCTATCTAAATTTGCGGTTTAAGAAGATCTAAATTAACAAAGATCTCAAGTGCCGAATTATCATTGCAAAAGTTTTCCACACTTGTCAACGGGGCAAATTTAATGTGGATAACCGTGCCTACAAACCCAATATCACCCAATATTTCAATTGCCAGATTCTTCTGCTATAATTCGCTAGAATTACGTGAAACTTAATTCGCAAGAATTGAGCTAAGTTCAATATTCCAATCGATAAATGCCAAAACGCACATATCAACCCAAAAAACGTAAGCGAGCTAAAACTCATGGCTTCCGCAAAAGGATGCAAACAACTGACGGGCGCGCAGTGCTCAAACGAAGACGCGCTAAAAAACGCGTTAAGTTGACCGTTTAAATTGAAACCCCCACAAAATAAAGTTATTAGTGGCAATTTTACGCTTAAGCGTGGGTCGACAAGTTTGACTATAGTTGTAAGCAAAAAAGTTGCCCCA
>JACPYZ010000081.1 GCA_016195765.1 Candidatus Curtissbacteria bacterium
GCGTCTGGTACAAGAGCCTACGATATTGCACTTAGATTAAAGTACGCACAAATGAGCAATATTTCTGTTCATGAAGACATTAATTACTCCTTTAAAAAATCTCTTAAAGGCCTGGATAAAAATAATACCCTTTTGATTCTCTCAACTTATACAGCAATGCTAGAACTTCAAAAAGTTTTGAAAAGCTACGGAGGTGAAAAATGGCAGAATCAATAACTCTTAACATTTGTCATCTTTATCCAGACCTTATGGATACTTATGGCGATAAGGGAAACATTATTACACTTCAAAAACGTTGTGAGTGGCGCGATTTAAAGACAACTTACACCGCAATCTCTCTGGGAAACGTACTAGAACCAAATAAATTTGACATTTATTTCTTCGGTGGCGGCCAGGACAGACAGCAAGGCTTAATTGGCAAAGACTTAGCCGAAAAATCCGCCGCAATTAAAAAAGCTGTAGAAAGTGGCGCTGCCTTGCTTTCCATTTGTGGTGGCTATCAGCTTCTGTGCAACTACTTCAAAACAAAAGACGGAGAAACGATAGATGGAATTGGTTTGTTTGACGCCCATACGATTGGAACTGAAGATCGCATGATCCAAAACTTGTTAATTGATATAAATCCAAAACTTGAGATAGAGGGAAAACTTATTGGCTTCGAGAATCACTCCGGCAAAACTTACCTGGGAAGCGGTGTTGAGCCTTTAGGGAAAGTCTTAGTAGGCGCAGGTAATAACGGTGAAGATAAAACGGAAGGCACAATTTATAAGAACGCTTTTGGTTGTTATCTGCACGGTTCACTGCTCCCTAAAAATCCACACTTTGCTGACTATTTAATAGCAAAAGCCTTAGAAAGACGGTTTGGAAAAATCGAACTACAACCTCTTGATGATAATCTCGAATGGGAAGCGCACAAGTACGCAATCAAAAGAGTCTGGCATTGAGTTGACATTCGGTGTTTATTCGGGTACGTTAATTTCATGAAGAAAAGAAAAAACTGGAGTGCAAGTTTTGCCTACGCAATAGGTTTAATAACAGCAGATGGTTGCTTATCCAAAGACGGTAGGCATATCGATTTCACCTCTAAGGATCTCATACAAGTAGAAACTTTTGCCAAAATTTTAAAACTTAACAATAAAATAGGAACAAAATATAGAGGCCCCGATAAAGAAAAATTTTACAACCGCATTCAATTTGGAAACATAATATTTTACAGATTTCTTGTTGAGATCGGTCTTTCTCCAAATAAATCTAAAACTATAGGCGAAATGAAAATACCAGATAAGTATTTCCAAGATTTCTTAAGAGGTGTTTTTGATGGAGACGGAAATGCTATCGAAGCAAAGCACCCGGAAAGCCAGCATCCGCAACTTCGGGTAAGATTTTTTTCAGCAAGTGACAATTTTATTCGATGGCTACACAATCAGATTAAAAACAGATTAGAAGTTAACGGCTTCGTTCAGTTTCACGAAAGAGCATATACGCTAACATTTGCTAAAGCAGATTCCGTTAAAATAGCTAAGTTCATGTACTATAAAAATGGCTTGCCCTATTTGCCTAGAAAATATAATATACTAGCTCACTACATTTAGAAATCAGGGCCGGTGGCGAAATTGGTTTACGCGTACGTTTTAGGAACGTATGGGGCAACCCATGGAGGTTCGAGTCCTCTCCGGCCCACAAAAGTTTATCTGGTGATATCGTATCTTAAACACTTTGCTGCCATTGGATCAACAACTTTTTCGCTTTCTGTATTTCTAAATACGACAGTGTTTTCCATATCTCCGCGGTAACTTGCTTTTTTTATCCACAGTGGTTCACGGATTGTTTCTATCATGGTCTGATTTTGTTGGTCATAACCAAGAATTGCCCAGTCTGCCTGAGAATTTAAACACTCGGGCCTAGCCGCGTTGATTGTACGCAGATTTTTCTCCATCCCAACTTGCCTAACCAAAAAGGTTGTCCCGTCACCCGCGGAAATAACACTATCTCCGTAATTAGCATTTTTTGCTATGTAATTTGCGGCGGCTTCCTGATTAGTCTTCTCAATTCTTATCCAATACAAATGAGCATTTATCATTGTGAACCAGCCAATCACAATTATATTGGTCAACAAAAGCAAAAAATTAACTCTAGATTTGAACACCGAACTCCAAAACAATCCAGCAGCAATGCTAATCGGTGCGTACAAAGGCATTAATTCCTTGGGGTCTTGAGGCCTAGCCGCGCTCAATACGATGTAAACAGCAACTACCCAAGCGATTAAAAAAAAGCTCAAATAAGTGCGCTTATACAAAGCGTAGCCAAACAAAGAAATGAACCAAAATAATGATAAATATGGTGTACGAAAAAATTCATTCAAGTATGGGTTATTAAATAAAGAACTTAATGTCGCAACGAAAGCGTCCACCAAATTACTTTGCGCGTAAGCTCTTTTGGTAATTTCCATGTTAAAACCTATGGGGTCAAAATGGAACACAAACAAGGTGAAATACTCATATATTAAAAGACTGGCAAAACTTAGGCCCAAAAACAACAATGTGTAAAATGAAAAAAACCGTTTAAAAATTTGTGTTTTACGGGAAAAAATCAAAAGCAGCACCCCAAAAAGACATACTGTTCCAACAATCATTGTAATTGCGTGCATTTTTGATTGCGTACCCGCAAAAAAAGCGAAGCCAGTTAAAACTATGTCCAAAAGTCCAAGTTTTTTCTTTGTTAAATATCTCCAGTACATTAAAAGGGCCAAGGATACAGAAAATAGAAAGGGTACCTCCAGCATTGTCAGATGACTGTAAACAATAAAAGTTGGATTAAAAGCCAGAGTCATCACGGCAATTATTAATGCCTTTGTGCCTCCATACCTTTTTGTGAATGCTGCAATCAAAAGAATGCTTGCAATCGCAAAAAGCATTGTTGCCAATCTGAAAACACCGAGCGAAGGTCCAAGGATGGCCCCACAAATCCCAGCTACTAAAAGCCACAGATGTGGGTACATATATATTCCGATAGCAAAATCGTCAAAGATATATTTGTATCTTCCGAAATCGAGTCCGCTCTGTAGAGTTTTGCTTAAATAAAGTGCGCCACCCGCGTGAAATCCTTGATCCCAGGAAACCCAGGTGCCGCTTGGATGGGTTTCGGAAATAATCAGTGCCCATAGAAATACGCCAACTAGCAAACAAATAGTCACAATATGTTTTTTAAACATAAAATAATCTTAGCATCACGCATCTTCAAATAAGCAAAGTTCGTGAACTCTAGTTTGAAGCCAGACCCTTAAAGTTGTAAATTGGAGTTAATGCCTCATAAGACGTTAATTGTCAATCGACAATTGTTAATCGGGATAATTGTAGCTGCTTTCTTCTTGGCTGGTGCCCGTCCATTACCCCCTGCCCATGCTGCTACCTCGCTGGAAACTGCCCAAAGCGACTACAACTTTAACTACAGCAAGTTCCGCGATTCTCAAGAAAGGTATGTTAATGCCAAAAATAGCTACTTGGCTTTTAAAACTGCGGCATCCAAAGATCAAGCATTCGCCGCTACCAAAGACTATCTAAACCAGGTGACCGCTCTTTATCCAACCTATCTTGGACTGGTCAATGAATATGGGAATTCGCTTTCTTGGCAAGATAGCGCAGACGTGCATACAAACCTTGTAAAAACCCTAGCCGAGATGAGCAATTACTTTGTAGGCCAAAGGCAGCAAATTAACGACACAAAAACCTTGGAAGAACTTTCCGGTCTGGGAGCCCCTATGAGAGATAAAATAGAAAAAGAAATAAATCCACAAATAAATTTCGTGATTGCCAACTATGAAGTAGACGATGCTAAAGATACCTTTGCCACCTTTGAAAGTCTTTCTACTCAGCTAGGCCAAAACAAACAAAATTTTGCCAAATCCACGATTCTTGCCAATTGGCAAACAGAAGTTGATTCCATAAAAGAAAAAGCCCAAAAGTCTCTGGCAAATGCAAAGTCTAGACTAGCCGACATAAAAGACAACAAAGCAACCGATTCAGACGTCCAAGCCATACATATTCAAGTGACCGACGAAAAAAGCCAATTAAAAAAAACAAATCCATTGTTTATGGAAGCATCGAGGTACTTTTAAATGGAAGAACCCAAGGTATTTACCCGTAATTATCAACCGCCACCGCCACTAAAAGAGCGCCTAGCCACGTGGCTCAAAATAGCCCAGCAAAAAGTAACCCCAATTGTAAAATCGACAAAATTCAAAACAATTACGGCGCTTTGCGGTTCATTTTTACTTATTTTGGTTGCTTTTATAGCAATTGCCGGAACCAAAAAACCGCCAGAAGATACATTGCCCCCAGTAATTGTTCAAGAAAAGCAAAGCCCAACCCCTACACTAAGCGCAATGAGCCAAAAAGTTGCGGACTTTGAAAATCGCCTAGACCAGCAAGAAGGGTTTCAAAAGAAGCTA
>JACPYZ010000082.1 GCA_016195765.1 Candidatus Curtissbacteria bacterium
CTGAACTTAACTTGGGTATGATTGCAGCTGGCCAATCTAAATCTGTGACTTTTAGCAAAGCAGGAACTTACACTTACCATAACCATTTGAACGCTTCACAGAGGGGGACAATAACAGTTGAGTAAGGTGAAGCTTTTTTTTGGGCGCATACCAATTTTGGTGTGGTTTTTAGTGCCAACTTTTATTGTCTTGGGTGTGGGTGTTTGGTATTTTACCCAACCGGGAGCTGATAAAAACAAGGATTCTGATAAGCCGGTGCCTGTTGCCCGCGATGTTGAAGGGACAAAATATTTTGACATTGTTGGAAGGGCGCACATTACTTCTGGTACTCCCGGTAGTGGATTTAATTCTAATCCGCCCACTTCTGGTAACCATTGGCCTGCACCTGCCAAAAACGGTGTTTACGATAAACAGCTTCCAGACGAACAGTTAATTCACAACATGGAACATGGCTATATTTGGGTTTCCTATAAGCCATGTAGTCCAACCCCGGAGGCAACAGCAAGTCCGACACCGGGTGTGTGTGCAAGTGATGATGTAGTGAAACAGTTGAAAGGGATTGTTGAGGCTGATAGTTGGAAAATGGTGCTGGAGCCAAGAGGCCGCGATGATGGCATGATTGCACTAGCGGCCTGGGGGAGGCTTTTAAATTTGGACAATGCAGACTATTCTAAAGTGAAGGATTTTATAAAGACCTACCGCAACCGTGGGCCGGAAAAGACGCCTGATTGATGAAACTCTCTTTCCCAACACCGCAAGCTCTTTTGGCTGAATTTTTAGGAACATTTGTTTTTGTCTTTGTGGCTTGTGGTGTGGTTTTAACAAGTCAACTTTTTCAGGATGTTGGAGTTGTGGGTGCAGCACTTGCCGGTGGTTTAACCCTTATGGCCATGATTTATGCTACTTCTGGCATTTCTGGTGGTCAGTTGAACCCAGCCGTAACTTTGGCTGCTTGGTTTTCTCAAAGGATGAATGTAGTGGAAGCGGCTTGCTATATCGCCGCGCAACTCTTAGCAGGATTTGTGGCAGCGTTTGCACTGTTTGCGGTTTTTGGCGCCCGCTCTTTTGAATTTTACTTTGGTGGGCCAGTGCTTTCTGTTGATACGAATTTACAAGCGGCACTTGTGCTTGAAGCGATACTGACCGCGGTTTTAGTCTTTGCTTACTTTGCAACGGTTGTCGATAAACGGGGACCAGCCTCGTTTGGGCCAATGGTTATTGGGCTTATTGTTGTTGTAAGTGGAATTTTTGCTGGTCCAATTAGCGGGGCTGTTTTGAATCCGGCAAAGGCAGTGGGACCGCTGGTTACAGCTGGACACTACGATTCGCTTTTGGTTTGGATTGTGGGGCCGCTTGTTGGAAGTTTAATTGGTTTTATTTATCCTTTCCTTTTTCTACCTTCTAAAAAGAAAAAAAGTTAATCTTGATTACCCTTGAATCGTGTTAGAATTAGTGCAGCACCACCCTGCGTGGTGTTATGGCTCGAGGAAGTTTTACAAAAATGAACGACGACACTGCCGATCCAAATTCTAATTTAGCTAATTCTCTGCCGCAGATTGGGGATAATCTGCAGCCGGTTGTTCCGACCGTGCCACACGGCACAAAAGAAGGGGAGCCTGCTTCGACCGAAGCTTCTGATTTTGCCGAAGAGGCAAAGTTGGTTGCACAAATAGAAACGACCTCGGAGGAAGTAGACAAAAAAGCGCTTGAGGTTATTGAAAAAGAACTGGCTGGTGTTAAAGCGGCACACCCACCGCCAACTATCCCACCAGATTTGGAAGATGCGGGTGTGAAGGACCCGGCTCAGGAAGCAGAAAAAGTGGTGCGGGAGGGGCCAAGCATTGATGTTCCAGTTACGGAAGATACATATCAACAAGGCCTAAAAACAGATTTCAAGGGCAAATGGTATTACCAAGAAAAAGAAGTTGTTGGTGTTAAAAGTTTGGCAGCACTTGCTCTATGGGTGAAAAGGTTGGTATTAAGGGCGCACACGCACACCATGAGGGTGATTTTTGGTAAAAAAGTTGTGGAGGAAAAAAAGAAGGAGGACTGGAGGTAGTGGCTAGTGATTAGTGACCAGTCACTTATCAATAAAATATGCCGATTGATAGCGGTAGCGCAGGGCAAATAGATGTTTTTTCTGGAATAGACCTTTTTATTAGGGGTTTAGGGTTTTTGCTTTTGATTTTGGGGATTTTAGGTGGACTTGCTTTTGTTGCGGGGTATGCTTGGTTGCTTTGGATGCGCAATAAAGACCGCGAAGAGCATTCGCTTGAGTTTGTGCTGCTGCAGATTTCTGTTCCCCGCGACAATGAAATAAAAGTTGATGCTGCCGAACAAATGTTTTCTTCTCTTTATTCAATATATAAAGGGGGACGATTTTCTTTCTTGCACCCAGAAACTCACTTTTCTTTGGAAATTGTAGCCTTGCCGGAACAGATAACTTTTTATGTTTCGTGCCCAAAATCGGTTCAGGATTTAATCGAAAAGCAGATTCATGGTACGTACCCGGGTGCTGAAGTTAAAGAAGTGCCGGAATACAACATATTTTCTGACGACGGCAAGCTGGCGTTTGCTTCTTTGAAACTATCAAAGCCAGAATATTACCCGATTAAAACTTTTAAGGAATTGCCGGTTGACCCACTTTCGCAAATTACCTCTGCTCTTGCAAAAGTACAGCCGGGAGAAGGTGCTGCTGTGCAGATCTTGGTTGAACCGGCTGCTTCTAAGTGGCGAACGCATGGCAAGCATTTTGTTTCCAAAACAAAGTCAGCAGAGCTTTCGGAAAAGCATGGGCACGCGCCCGATCCTAAGAAAATGGAGGCGGTTGAAAATAAAACATCTAAGGTTGGGTTTGAGGTTGTTATCCGCATTATGGTTTCTGCCAAAAACGATCACGATGCTAAAACTCATTTGGATAACATTAAGTCGACTTTTGCCCAATTTGCTTCTGACTTTAATGGTTTTGGTGGAACAAAAATCAGGCTTAAAAAACAATTCTTAATTGATTTTGTTTATCGTTACATGCCTATTTTTGGCAAAAAGAGTGTTTTGAATTCTGAAGAACTGGCCACGCTTTTTCATCTGCCAAATAAAACAGTGGAGACCCCGGGAATCTTTTGGGTGAACGCAAAACGGGCGCCGGCGCCGGCGCAAATTCCAGCAGAAGGACTGCACTTAGGTAAAAGTGTTTATCGTGGCCAGGCGAAGGAAATTTTTGTTTCAGAAGATGACCGCAGACGCCATGTTTATATTATTGGTAAAACGGGTTCTGGAAAAACCCAGGAGTTGACCCATATGGTGATGCAAGATATTCGAGCAGGTCATGGGGTTGCTTTTATTGACCCGCACGGTGATGCGGTTGAAGATATACTAACGATGATTCCACCAGAGAGGGCAGAGGATGTAATTTACTTTAATCCGGCCGACACAGAAAGGCCTTTGGGTATGAACATGCTTGAGGCTAACACCGAACAAGAGAAGCACTTTGTGGCCACATACATTGTTGGCCTTATGTATAAGCTGTACGACCCTCATAAGACCGGTATTATTGGCCCAAGATTCGAGCACGCAATTCGAAACGCCATGTTGACGGTGATGTGTGAGCCTGGAAGCACATTTATGGAAGTTGTAAGAGTGCTGACTGATGCTAATTTCGTACAGGAACTGCTGCCCAAGGTCACGGACCCGGTTGTTCGCAGGTATTGGACCGATCAGATCGCTCAGACTTCTGACTTCCATAAATCAGAAGTTTTGGACTACATCGTTTCTAAGTTTGGAAGATTCGTGACCGACAAAATGATGCGAAACATTATCGGGCAGTCAGATAGCGCTTTTAATTTGCGAGATATTATGGATAACCGTAAGATTCTTTTGGTTAATCTTTCCAAAGGTAAACTTTCTGAAGAAAACTCCAACTTTTTAGGTTTGATTTTGGTTCCAAAGATTTTGGTAGCTGCGATGTCTCGTCAGGATGTTCCAGAAGAGCAAAGACCAGACTTTTTCCTGTATGTTGATGAGTTCCAAAACTTTGCGACAGACACTTTTGCAGATATCTTGGCGGAGGCTCGTAAATACCATTTGAATTTGATTGTGGCCAACCAGTTTATCGGCCAAATTGATGAGGATGTTAAAAACGCTATTTTTGGAAACGTGGGAACAATTGTTTCTTTCCGGGTGGGTGTGACTGACGCTAACTACCTGCAACATGAGTTTAGCCCAACGTTTACAGAGACCGATTTAATTAACGTAGAAAGGTTCCATGCTTATATTAAGACAATTGTTCACAATGAGCCGGTTCCTGCCTTCTCGATGGATACAACGCGCGATATGAGCAAAATAGATAAAGACCCAAGAATTGCCGAGATGATCAAGCAACTTTCAAGGCTTAGATATGGACGGGACGTTAACGTGGTGGATGCTGAGATAGTACATCGGGCGAGACTGTAGGATTTTTCCTATTTCATGGTAAAATTTGTCAGTTTGTGGGCGCGTAGCTCAGTGGTTAGAGCACGAATCTTATAAGTTCGGGGTCCCTGGTCCGATCCCAGGCGCGCCCACTATTTACCATTCCGAAGGGAAATAAACTTGGGTTTATTAATTATCTTTGAGGATTGGCAAAAGGAGCGTAAATAATATCGTTTGCGGCAACTAATGCCTTTTGGTCTGATGATGGGCCTCTAAATCTGCCACCACTCATTTTTACTTTTGGGCACACAATACACCGGTCCTGTTCTCTATATTGTTGCATGTTTGGCGGGCAAGTTGCCCTACCTGCTGATTGTTCGACTACTGTTGGGTAAATGCACTTTTCTGACATGGCAGATTATTCTAATGATTCTAATAGTTCATGGCAACCACTTAGTGTAAAATTAGCTTGTGGATACAAAGACTTTTGGCATCGTAGCAGCAAAAGATAATCGTAAAGCTCAGGAGCTTCTGATTCAGGTTTCCAAGTATTTAAAATCAAAAAAGCAGAATGTGGTTACAAGCGATTTTAAAAATTGCGAAGTAATTATTACGTTGGGTGGAGACGGTACGCTTTTGCACGTTTCGTGCAAGTATGCCCACTTAGGTGTTCCTTTTTTAGGAATTAACGTTGGTACGCTAGGGTTTTTGACGGCAGAAGAGGTTGATAATTGGCAAAAGGCAATTGATAAGCTAACTAGTGGTCGTTATGTGGTTTCTCAGAGGATGACCATCGAAGCGACTGTTGGGGATAGAATGCTTAGAGCGGTTAATGAGGTTGTTATTCGAGGTTTATACAGGGTTGTTGACCTGGGAATAACAGTTTCTGAAGAAAAGTTTTTGGAAGTTATAGGGGATGGGGTAATTGTGGCAACGCAAACGGGTTCGACGGGTTATTCGCTTTCTGCGGGTGGGCCGATTGTGGACCCAGACTTAAATTGCTTGCAAGTAACACCCATCAACCCAATAGGTTTGCCAATTCCTTCTGTTGTGCTTTCGCCAGACGATGTCGTGGCTGTTCGCGTTAAAAAAGGCGAAGAGATAATGCTGATTGCAGATGGACAGGAACATACTAGACTCGAGTTTGGAGACGTGGTGACAATCAGTCGAGGCGAATATATGGTCAAATATGCCTATTTTGATCGCCACCAGTTTATTAAATCTTTAAATGCTAAGTTTGGGTTTTCTGGAAGGTTGGCAAAATGAACGAACAAAGTCCAAATGAATTTGAAGCTAAAGTTCAAGCTGTTTTACAGCAAAATACCCCAGGTCCTGTACGAAAAACGGCTAGCTGGAAAGTGACGCTCGCCCTGGCTGTTTTTCCACCGCTTGGCTTCTATTTAATGTGGAAGGATAAAACTTATCACTCGTGGTTTTCTTGGCTGAACTGGGTTTTTGGAATATTTTTGCTTGTTTATATTTGGTACGCAGTTTACATACTGATTCCACAAATTAATCATGCGCTTGGAGGTATAAATGGCAAGGTGGTTTCACTTTCTTCTTTTGAAACAATCGCCATTGTTGGATTTTCTATTTTGCAAATTGCAATTGGTTTTTGGATAAGATTTTCTGTTCGGAAAAATGGGGAACTGGGCCGTGGAATGCTAATTTGTGCAATTGTGCTTTTGAGCCTGGATTACTTTGTGCCGACCTATCTGTATTCTAAGATTATTGAGCCGATTTACAGCGCTATTCTTGGCTGAACTTTGAGGTTATTTGGTCAACAACGTCTTCTGGTTGGGTGTTTGTTGTGTCGACAACAAGATCAAAAAACTCTGGGTTTAGGTAGTTTTCATCGGCATAAAGTTTGCGGAATTTTTTGTCTAAACCTTCTTCCCGAAGCTTAATTTCTTCTTCTGTTTCTTGGTGCGTATGGGAACGGCTCAAAGCTCGACTGATGCGAATTTCATAGTCGCAAGTGAGCAAAACTTTTAGAACTCGGGGCGAATCTTTGGTGAAGTAGCCAATATAGTGGGCGTCGATGACATAACCACCGCCAGTGGCCAGTTCGGTTAGCTCTGCGTCGACTTCTTCGTCTAGATTGTCGGGGATTTTAGCTTTGTCGTAAAGCGGAATATTGTGTTCGGCGACGTATTGGCGGAAAAAATCGCCGGCGGAAATATATTTTAGGTTATGTTTCTCGGCCAGTGTTTTGGCAGCGGTTGATGTGCCGGAGGCGATCGGACCGGAGAGAGTTATCGATGTATATGCCATGAGTGTTACGAGTTATTTTAAATGATTGTTTAGGTGTTAGCTACAGTGGTGAAGTCCGTGACAAAATGCATTCCGATCGAACATGTTTTGTCATGATTGTTCATTGAAACCGGATAGAAAGTTTTATGCAAAACCTTAAGGCATCTTTAGGTACGTCTACCCTTAGATGCCTTCTCAGTGTTAACCTTCGCTGGGTCGGATTTGAACAACTTCACTCAGGATTTCTCTGCGGTTTCTCAACCATTCGGTATCAGGAAGCGCTGTGTAAAGATCTATTTGTCCTGATTGGTCAGTGCCAAAAATCATTCCAGAATTAAGCATTAAGAGAAAACCTTCGCCCCAAATCCCGTAAAGATCTGTCAGTTGGACACCACTTTCTCTGTAGCGATCACGAACGTATCCAAGCGCGAGCCCCTTTATTGCTCGTCCAGCTTGAAGCTCTGCTAAAGTTCTTGCAGGTCCTTCGGTTGACGCGTTTACCGATAGATTGATTGCTTCTACAGCATCCATCAGTGCTTGCGCTCGCACATCTTCATATGCTGTGGTTATTCCTGCATCGGTAACTGTTAAATCTTCTTTGCTACTCATGTTTTCACCTCCTTTCTGCCACTAAAAAACCCCTCTTGTGAGGGGCTATCTTTTCGGCTTTTGTTAAGTTTTTCTACTTAGCTACGCCAAGAAAACACCCCTCAGAGAGGTTTGTTTCTTAGCTTTTTTCAATTGTCCGAAATAAATTGTGCTCATATTAACTTGGGTGATGTTAGCAAAGAGGGTATTGCTTGTCAAACTATATTCTGCGGTGGCGGCGTTTAACTCTGAGCTGAGCAAGGGCTTTTGCAAGATTTCCTGCTGCAGTTGCGTATTCTTCTTCGGAGATTGTGTGTTTTTGTTTCATGGCTTCTTCTGCCTGGCGTTTGGCTTCTTCGATGTGTTTTTCTTCTATAGCTTCTTCTGGTGCTGCAAGGTCAACCAGAACTTTGACATTTTCTGTTCCTACTTGAGCAAAACCAAAACCGGCTGCAAGAAGTGTTTCTTTTTGGTGCCTTTGATAAATTAGTTCGCCTGGTTCGATAGTGGCAATTAGGTTGGTGTGGTGAGGAAGAACTGTGATCTGACCTTCTGATGTTGGTAGGCTGACTTGGTCTACATCGTCATCGAAAACGACTTTTTCTGGGGTTATGATTTGAAGATGAAGCATGAATAAGTAATTAAGGTATTAAAAGTAAA
>JACPYZ010000076.1 GCA_016195765.1 Candidatus Curtissbacteria bacterium
ATAAGCTCATTCTAGAGTTTCGTTTTGTAATATGCGATACATTCCAAACTGAGCAGTTTGTTTGTAATTAGCGATTAAGTAGTCGTCTAAGATTGCGACATGGCTACTTTGGGCGCTGCCATTTTGTTCATAGCTGTTTTCAAACCCAGCGTAAAGAACGACGTATTTAACCTTTTTTTCTTGTAAACTTTTGATAATTTCGCTTTGAACCGCGGCAGTATTGGCAAGACCTGGGTGAAGTTCATGGTATTTGGTTGGGCTATTTCTGCCAGCGAGAAAATAAAATATTACATCATTTGCAAACAATTGGTCATGGCGAGAATTGCCTACAAATATGTAATCCTGGCTTGTGGTTTTTTGCTTAATAAATTGGATTGCTTGGAGTTGCTCGCTTTCGACATTTATGCATCCAGACTCTGGGAGATTGTTATTGCAGCTTAAAGCGGGGAAGGAACTTAAAAGGAAAATTGTGATGATAGGAATTGTCATAAGCAGAGGAACGATTAAAGACCTGACTAGATACCTAACCGGCTTGTACTCAAGGTTAATATGATTTGTAAGTTGGGAGTACAAAATAGAAAAACTAAGAATCGCCGTTATGATTGTCGGGAAAAGATGACCAGGGTCGAGCCTGCTCAAACCTTTTATTAAAAAAGCACTGCCTACCAAAACAAACAAAAGTAAATGGCGTTTTTGGTTGGTTGTGAGTGAACTTTTTTTGTTTCTTAGCATAAAAAGTGATAGGAAATAAACCAGAATTATCAGGTAAAGTGCGAATTGACTGTCGTTGTTGAAAATTGGCAAATGCCGGACTTTGGGATAAATGGTTGCGGGGAAAATTAAAAGCTGTTGGAGTAGATCTTTAGAGTTTACATATCTAAGCAGTAGGGTAAGTGAAAAGCAAATAGGTACGAGAAATCCGACTGTGAGCGCGAATACTTTTTTTGCAAGACTAAGTGATAATTTTTTAGTGATTTGAATTTGGGAAATGGCGATAAAAAGTATAAATGCAAAAAAGGCGAGGGCGCCGATGTCGATTCTAAAAAGAGTGCTAAGCCCACAGGAAAAACCTGCTAAAAATAACAGTTTTTTTTCACTTTTTTCAAATTTGCTGAGTAGATAACAGGAAATTAACATAAACAAGAGTGAAACTTGGGCAGAAACGCTCCCGTAATTTCTAATTAAAACAGTCATTATTAAAACAACGATGCTAGCGGTTACGGCGATGGTTCTGTTGGTTGTTTTTTGTACCAAAAGAAAGACAGTAAGCGCGACAAGACTTTGAACTATCGTGCCGAAAATTCTTTCGGTGAATAGGTTGGTGCCGAAAATTTTAAAAAGATCAGCTAGTGTGTAAAACTGGCCAGGCGGGTAAAGTGACCAGAAATCCCTGTAAGGGATTTGACCATCTAGAACTTTCTTGGCACCGTAAACTACAAGACCTTCGTCATAGACGCTTGCAAATTGTTTAATACCAACCAAAAGATAAATAAAAGAGGCTAAGAATAAGATTGCGGAACGGGCTTTGGATTTGCTCACTTAAAACTAGTTTTAAATATCTTTGAGTAACTTGCAATGAGTCTTTGGCTTCTGACTCTACCGGTTGCTGTACTCGTGAGTTCGAATCCCACCTCCTCCGCCACTTCCCAAGGAGCCCAATTTCCTTAATTTGCGTATTTTAATTGTGATACACTAATTCTTGAAAATGGCAAAGGAACTCGAGCACGTTGATCATCACACTGGCAGACTAATTTCTAAAGAAGAGTTGGATGCAAAAAGACGCGCGGCGCTTGAAGCTAAAACTATCGTTTCCTGGAAGGCACCTGTTCATATATACGTAGAAAGATCCCGAAAATACTTTACACAAGTTGCTATGTACGGGCTGGTTGCGATTCTTGGAGCACTTGCCTTTGGAGAAATTGTTTTGGTTGGGGTAATTATTGCCATCGTGTTTGTCGTTTACGTTTTGGCAACTGCAATTCCAGAAACGGTTGAACATAGAATAACCAATTTAGGGATAATTACGGGGGAAAAGGTTTATTTATGGGAAGATTTAGATTCTTTTTGGTTTGATAAGAAAAACGATACGGATATGTTGGTTGTACAAACTTATTTAAGGTTTCCAACTAGGCTTATTATGCTTATGACGCCAAAAATTTCTGACAGAACGCTTCTTGATATTATGGAAAAACATTTACACTACCACCCAGGCCCAGTGCACACATTATTTGATAAATGGGCACATGCGCTTCAGAGAAAATTACCTCTAGGGTGAGGACGGATTATTTACAGGCATGTTAGCCTGAAGATCTGCTACTTTTACGTGTTTCATTTCTTGTTTCAAGTCGTTTAGATTTACGCCTACTATGATAGGGCTTTGGGTGTCGATAAAGTGATTTTCAACCGGATGTATTATTTCGCCAATGGTTGCTGAGAGGGAAAGTACAATGACCACAAGAGCAGCTTCTTGGGTTCTGAGCAGATTCGAAAGACTATGCTTTCTTTCGGCCATCGGTTTGATGCTAGCAGCAGCTTGAATGCATTGTCAAACTTTCTACTTTAGAAATCATCCATATTGATATAATGAATGGACGTTTTTGCGCCCGTAGCTTAATTGGATAGAGCACAACCTTGCGGAGGTTGCGATTGGGGGTTCAAGTCCCTTCGGGCGCACAACTTTATGGAGGCGTCGCATAGTGGTCTAGTGCGGTCGTTTCGAAAACGACTACCGGGGCAACTCGGTCAGGGGTTCAAATCCTCTCGCCTCCGCTCAAAATGAAAAAACCTTACTTAATTGGCATTGCTGGGGGGACAGGGTCTGGAAAAACCACCGTGGTTGCAAAAATTGCAGAAAAGTTTGCGCCGGAAGTTTTGGTGATTACTCACGACAATTATTACCGTGATCTTTCTCTTCTTTCCCAACAAGAAAGAGCAAAGCAAAATTTTGATCACCCAGATGCGCTAGATACTGAGCTTTTAGTTGCGCATTTAAAAAAGCTTTTGAAAGGTGAGAGTGTAAAAGAACCTGTTTACGATTTTACACAACACGTTAGAACTTCCAAAACAAATGGTCTTGAATCCTCGGCAATAATAGTGGTTGAAGGAATATTAATTTTTGAAAACGAGCAACTTCGAAACCTTTTTGATCTTAAAGTATTTGTAGACGCCGATTCTGACATTAGATTTATAAGGCGGGTTCTGCGAGACATTAAGAAAAGAGGAAGAACGCTTGACAGTGTCGTAGATCAATACTTAACGACGGTGAAGCCTATGCACAACGAGTTTGTGGAGCCCTCTAAGAAATTTGCCGATGTAATTATCCCCGAAGGCGGATTTAATGAAGTCGCACTGGGTATTTTGTTTGAAAAGATAGTAGAGGGAATAAAATGAAGCGTATTTTTAGTGCAGGAGGCATTGTGGTTAAAGAAGATCGCGGACCCAAGGTGCTCGTGACCCAGCATTCTGGCCATCATGGTTGGGATTTTCCCAAGGGCCATATAGAAAAAGGGGAAACTAGTGAGCAGGCGGCAATTCGAGAAGTGGAAGAAGAAACTGGGGTTCGTGCCGAAATTATTGAAAAGATTGACCAATCTAAGTATTTCTATATTGAAGATTGGGACCCAAAACGCGAAAAAGTTTTTAAAACTGTGACTTTTTTCTTGATGAAGTACTTGGGTGAAGGAAAGGCAACAACCGCCGAAGAAGTTTCGGCAATTGTGTGGCTTGATCCAAGCGAAGTTGAACGGAAGTTAACTTTTAAAGGAAGTCGTGAAGTTTGGAGAAAGGCCGAAGGTAAAGTCTAATCGATATTTTCGTAGCGACCATCTTTGTATGGGGGGTAGCAAACTTCGTAAGCAGTTAGGGTTGAGCTTGGACTTGCCTGCCACTGCATAATTTCACCGACTTTTACATTTAGTTCGAGCGGTTTTGAGGATTCTCCTACTACATGGACAATTTTTTTGCCATCTGGTTTGGTTATAGTAAGTTTGCCTTTGCCTTCGATGTAACCTTCAATTGTTTTGTCGCCATTGAGCACTCTTTGCAGCGGAGTTTTCATCCCAGGCTTGATTCTGATAATGCCTAAATCTTTTGTATTGTCTTCATCAAAAGTGTAGATGTCGCAATCTACGCTACTTGTAACATGTAGTGTTTCGACATAAGAGATTGCTGTTCTTTCCCTTCGAATTTAAGGCTATTAACTAAATTTATGCTGGGTTTGGAACTGTTCATATAGCCAAGAGATTATACCAACAGCTTGGCTTTGTTATGCTAAAATTTGCTCTGTTTATGTGGAGAGGTCGCATATATAGGGCCATGCGGTCTTTGTCCATAGGCTGCGGACCTAATGTTGGTCTAGTGCACTACTAAATAATATACACGGAGAGGTGCTGGAGCGGTTGAACAGGCAGACCTGGAAAGTCTGTATGCTCGCAAGGGTATCGAGGGTTCGAATCCCTCCCTCTCCGCCAATAAAATTTTTGAATGATTCGAGTATTTGCCTCCCGTCAGGTAACAGGTATATAATCGGTCACCATTACTGCCCAATGTTTATATGGCTAGAAGAGACACAGTAGAAGCCCCAGGATTTCCACCTGCTCGCGAAAATGCCAGCTTTCAGTTTGTTATAAAGCCGGACCAAGTTCCATGGATAAATGCGGCACTTCTTCACACTCACGAGTTACCTCTATACGAAGGACCGTTTCCGGAACCTTTCAAAGATTTAAAAATCGCAGCAGCTAGGATGCAAGACCAGTTGATGATTGCGGCA
>JACPYZ010000083.1 GCA_016195765.1 Candidatus Curtissbacteria bacterium
GTAATTCCATTTTTTCAAATGTCTTTTATCTTGTTTGCTTTTTTGTTTAAAATATTGGCTTTAATCGGAGCAGTCGTTCTAGTTTATTTAAGATGAGAAAAACCGTACTCATCTCGATAATTTTTTTGCTGGCAGCTATTTTAAGGTTTTACAATTTAGAGAAAGTTCCGCCTTCACTCTACTGGGATGAAGCTTCTCTGGGCTACAATGCCTATTCAATTCTTAAAACCGGCAAAGATGAACATGGTGTTTTTTTGCCCATAACAAATTTTGCAGCTTATGGCGACTATAAACCGCCACTTTATATCTACTTAACGGTGCCGTCGATTGCTTTATTTGGCCTCAGCGAATTTGCGATAAGATTTCCTTCTGCCCTATTTGGTTTGCTGACAGTTGCGATAACCTATTTGCTGGCACGGAAAATTTTCGAGGATGAAAGGGCGCTAAAATTTGGCAAACTGGAAGCAGATATTCCAACTATTGCTGCGTTTTTGCTAGCAATTTCTCCTTGGCACCTGCAATTTTCCAGAGGTGCTTTTGAAGCAAATGTGGGTTTGTTTTTTTCAACATTGGGTATTTATTTATTCTTTAAATTTGCAAAGGATAATCAAATTTGGATACTGCCCTCGTTGATGTCTTTTCTAGCAGGCATGTACACGTTCACTGGTCAAAGATTATTCGTTCCTCTGATTCTAATTTTGTTATTCGTTCAATTTAGGAAAAACGTTTTAAATTCTTTAAAAATTGTGATTACATCTCTTGTTATATTTGGGCTTATTTTCTATCCACTTTTTATCTTTGCCACTCAAACACTCGAGGGAAGATTACGTTTTCAAGAGGTTACAATTTTTAACAACTTAGATCCAATCAATGATTCTATCCGCCTGCGGAGTGAAGATCATTTTGTGTGGTGGGCAAACATCATCCACAACCGCCGTTTTCACAGAGCCGGAGAATATATCTCACATTACTTTGATGCTTTTAATCCAAGATTTCTGTTCACCAAAGGCGATGTAAATCCAAGATTATCCATACAGGATTTCGGCCATTTGTACTATTTTGAAATATTTACATTAGCACTCGGCACATACTTCCTACTGGCAAGGAAGCAAAAATTTGCCATCTTTCTTCTGGGTTGGTTGCTAGTATCACCGATGGGTCCTGCAACCGCCAGAGAGACACCCCATGCCCTAAGGATGATCCATATCCTACCGACTTTTCAGCTGATAAGCGCCTATGGAATTGTTACCTTTTTAACATCAACAAAGCATAAGAAATTATTCTCGGTTATTTTGGGACTTGCAGTTTTTATTTGTTTTTCTTTTTATATTTTCAACTATTATTTTCACTATGGGCAAAACTACTCGCGAGATTGGCAATATGGTTATAAACAAGCTGTTGAAACAATTAAACCTCTTTATAACCAAGCCGACACAATCATCGTAGATAAATCGTTGGGAAGACCATACATATACTTTTTAATTTATTTAAAAGTAGACCCTGCAAATTTCCAAAAATCAGGAATCGTAGTAAAAGATAAATTTTACTTTCTGGATGTGTTAGGGTTCGACAAACTAAAATTTACAGACGTTGTGGATTTTTCAAAACAAAGTGGTAAAGTATTATTTGTCACAACATCAAAGCCACCAGAGACCGTAGAAATAGTAAATCAAATCAACGATTTGAACGGTAATCCAACATTTTTTGTCTCGAAGAAAGGGTTTCAATAACGAATTTATGAAAAAATACTTGCCAGGAATATTTTTAGCAATTTCTTTTCTTTTGACAAGGCTGGTCAACCTAAAAATCATTCCAATTTTTACTGATGAGGCAATATACACATATTGGGCCCAGGTTGCCCTTCACGACCCCGCAAATCGATTTATTTCGCTAGAAGACGGTAAGCAGCCTTTATTTATTTGGCTTGTGGCAATTGTCCAAGGATTTGTTTCAGATCCGCTTACGGCTACTCGTTTGGTCTCAATTATATCGGGAGCCGGGTCGCTAATTGGTCTTTATATACTGACAAAAATGGTAATAAACAAAAGAGCAGCTTATATTGCATGTTTAGTCTATATTTTTCTACCTTTCACCCTGCTCTATGACAGAATGGGGCTTTACGATTCTCTACTGACCACAACTGTTATTTTTAGTGTCTACTTTTCAATTCATCTTGCGAAAAAGCCAAGATTTAAAACAGCGATTTTAACTGGGGTATCGCTTGGCCTTGGTCTAATTACTAAATCCTCGGCCCTTATCTATATGTTGCTATTACCTATGCCGTTTATTTTGCTTACTAGTCCCAAAAAATACTTAAAAAACGTTGTTAGATGGGGCTTTTTTGCGGCAGGTGCAGCTTTTCTCTCTCAAGTAATTTATAACGGCTTAAGATTATCGCCGCTCTTTTATATGATAAATAGAAAAAACCTGACTTTTATTAGGCCATTTTCAGACTTTGTAAAAGAACCATTCTTGTTTTTTATCCCAAACGTTAGATCAATTACTAACTGGCAAATAAGTTACTTAGGGTATCCGCTATTTTTCTTTACAGTTATCGCACTTGCGTACGGATTGTATAAAAAGAATAAAAACATGGTCTTGCTGGCAAGCTATATTGCGGTACCGTTTCTAGTAGAAGCTTTTTTTAACAATGTTTTATATCCCAGGTTTGTACTCTTTTATTTTCCTTTTGCAATCATAATTATTGCCTATGGACTAGATAAGCTTAAAAGCAGAGCAAAAAATGTTTTCCTTTTTGCAGCAGCAGTAACAGTATTGTTTGCATATCCTATTACAAACTCTTACTACTTGCTGACTGACCCACCCAAAGCAACAATTGCCGACAGTGATAAAAACCAATATATTCAAGAGTGGCCAGCCGGTTTTGGGGTAAAAGAAATTGTTGAAACTCTTAAGACAGAATCAGCCAAGTCTGATGTTTATGTTGCCACTGAAGGGACTTTTGGACTTCTCCCTTACGCTCTTAAAATTTATTTTTACAATCAGAACAACCCACAGATAATTGGATACTGGCCGCTCAATTCGGATAAACTTCCAGAGCAAATCATAGAAACAGCAAAAACTAAAAAAACCTATGTTGTCTTTAATGAAAATCAAAAAGAGATTAACAATCCCAAATTAGAATTGATATCAAAATATCAAAAAGGGAGCGGTAATACTTATATGAGACTTTATAAAGTCCATGAATAAATATAAAAAGCTTACATTTATATTAATAATTGTCCTGGCCTTTGCTTTGCGCTTTTATAAGTTAGGTCAGATACCAACGTCACTTGACTGGGACGAAAACAGTAACGCATACAATGCCTACTCTATATTAAAAACAGGCAGGGATGAATATGGAAACTTTCTTCCGCTAACCAATAGGTCGTTTGATGATTATAAGCCGCCTCTTTATATGTATCTAAACGTGATGACGATTCCGATCTTTGGTCTGACACCATTTGCTTCACGTCTACCATCGGCTTTCTTGGGAACAGCTACGGTTATTCTCGCGTACTATCTTGCAAAGTTCTTATTCAGAAATCAAAAAATAATAAATGTTGAACTTGCTTCGCAAATATCAATGTTACTCCTCGCAACATCACCATGGCACGCACATTTTAGCAGAGTAGGTTTTGAAGCAAACGTGGGGTTATTCTGCGCTGTTTCGGCAATAACAACATTTCTTTATGGGTTAAAAAAACGCAAATTATTACCCTTAAGCGCTTTACTTTTTGCAATTTCTGCTTATTCATATCATTCAGTTAGGATTTATTTACCGCTACTATTTTTAGCAACGATCTATGTTTACAGAAACGAAATAAAAACGCTCTCAAAAAAAATAATTTTAAGCTTTTTAATAATTGCCTCCATATTTACTCTGCCAGTCTTAGTATTTACGCCAAGAGATGCAATCACTGAACGATTTAATGCGGCTACATCCGAATTAAGAAGAGAAGAAGCAGAAAAAGCGATTAAATATATCAAGCAAGACCAAAAAGAACATATTCCATTTGCAAGTATTATTGATAATCGTCGTTTGTTCACATTTTCAACTATTTTAGATAACTATCTTTGGCATTTTGATTTAAATTACCTTTTTATAAAAGGCGATGACAATTTTAGGCATCACATAGAAGGTCAAGGAATGCTGTATCTTTGGCAACTGCCATTCATATTAATGGGAATATTCCAGCTAATAAAAAATCGTAGTAGGGAAACTACCTTAATTCTTTTATGGTTACTAATTGCCCCAATTGCAGCAGCACCAGCAAGGCCTGCTCCTCACGCAATAAGAAGCGAAGCAATGGTCATTCCATTTATTTTAATTACAGCTTTTACCATATGCCAGTTAGTGGCAAAAAAGGGAATGATTGCAAAAATGCTTCTTGCTTCAACAATTCTAGCAGCAAGCTTTTCGTTTATAGTTTATTTACACGACTACTTTATCCATTACCCCCTGGAGCAGTCAGCACCTTGGCAATATGGATACAACACGGCAGCAGAAGAAACGGATAAGCTTAAAACCCATTACGAAAAAATAAAAGTTGACGGAGCATTGGAACAGGCATATATATTTTGGTTATTTTCAACTAAATTTGATCCTTCTGTTTATCAAAAAAATGGATCTCGTAATGGCTTTGATAAATATGTTTTTAATAGCCCTGCACCAACGAGTCCTTCAGAACTTTATGTTTCAACAGCCGGAAAATTTCCGGAAAACTTCATAATTCTAAAAACCATTAACTATCCGAACGGTGAGGCAGCAATCAAAATCGGTTACCCGCAAACGAACAAATGACCCCGTCTAAGCTTTCAGTTGCAATTGCAACATTTAACGAAGAAGCAAATATCGAGAGATGTTTGGGTTCTTTGGAAAATTTAGCGAATGAAATAGTCATTGCAGATGGACACTCCTCAGACAAAACTGTTGAAATTGCTAAAAAATATAAAGCTAAAGTGATAGAAACAACGAATAAGCCAATGTTTCACATCAACAAGAATCTGGCAATTGACAATTGCAAGAACGATTGGATTCTTCTGTTGGACGCGGACGAAATAGTGTCGGAAGATTTGGCAAATGAAATCAAAAGTGTAATTTCACACCCTCAAGTAAAGAATGCTTATTGGATCAATAGGAGCAACTGGTTTCTTGGGGGTTATCTAAAAAAAGGTGGTGCCTATCCAGACAGTGTAATTCGTCTTTTTAGAAACGGTAAAGCAAGACTTCCCGAGCTTAGCGTTCACGAGCAGTTAAAAGTCGATGGGGAATTAGGTCACCTAACCAGTGACATATTGCATTTAGCCGACCCAAATTTTACACGTTACCTCCAAAGATCAAACAGGTATACTTCGCAAACTGCAACAGAAATTGAAAAAAAAGATCCAGGCACATCTGTTTTTACGTTTTTAAATTATGCTTTTGTTATACCTATCTTTCTCTTTGTGAAAATATACATAAGACATAGGGGCTATAGGGATGGTTTTAGGGGGTTTGTTTGGGCGCTTTTCTCATCATTTCACCACTTCTATGCATACATAAAATATTGGGAAAAAAAGACAAAAGTAGCAGAAAAATATCAATAATTGTTAAATTATTTAAGGCTATTAGAGTAGGCTATACTATCTAAAAATATTTTACCTACTTGCATTAAGTTTTAAAAGTTGCTAACAATTTTTTATAACGACTTTTTGAAAAAGGAGGTGATTATAC
>JACPYZ010000084.1 GCA_016195765.1 Candidatus Curtissbacteria bacterium
CATGGCTTGGGTTGTTTTACGGATTTTAATGGGGTCGTAGGCTTGCACGAAGAGAATGACGCGCTTGGTGCGGCTGGAAACTGCGGAATTTTCGCCACCCATAATGCCGCAAAGGTCAACTAATCTTCCCGCGTCTTCTATAACAATGGTGCCTTCGGGTAACTTGCGGTTTTGGCTATCTAAGGTTCTGATGCTTTCCCCTTTTTTGCTTTCGCGAAGCACCATTTTGGCGTCTTTTATTTTATCGTAATCAAACATGTGCATTGGTTGGCCAAGTTCCAACATCACGTAGTTACTAATATCGACAATGTTATTAATAGGCCGAATGCCGCAAGCTTCCAGCCTATTTTTGATAAGCGCTGGGGAATCTTTAATTTGGATATTGTCCATTATAATTGCGCTAAAGCGCGGACAAAGCTTGCTGTTTGTGATTTTTACATCTAAAGTTGCAAGTTCTCCTTTGTCTGGATGCAAGCTAAGATTAAGCCCATCTGGAGCAGTGAGTGAGGATTTTTCGCCTTGCCAGGAAAGAATAGCGTGAGATTCCCTCGCCAGACCATAAATGGAATTACTGTCGAGGCGGTTAGTTGTCGATTCCACATCAAAAACTAAATCGTCGCCGTGTTTTTCTATGCGCTCGACAGAAGGGCCGCACAAAGAAAGTTGTGTTGCCAGAGTTTTAGCCGCAATATCGGTTTTTAAATAATCACGGAGCCAAGAAACAGGGACTAGTAAGTTCATTAAAATTGCTCCAGGAATCTTAGATCATTTTGGAATAATAAACGAATGTCTGGCAACTCTGTTTTCATAGCAATTGTGCGTTCAATTCCCCAGCCAAATGCAAAACCGCTGTATTTTTTAGGGTCAATGCCGCCTGCTTTTAAAACGTTAGGGTGAACCATGCCGGAACCGCCGAGTTCAAGCCATCCAGATTTACACATACGGCAGCCTTTGCCTTCACAAATGCCACAGGTAACATCAACTTCAAAAGAAGGTTCAGTGAAGCGGAAATGGTGCGGGCGCAAGCGGGTTACCCTGTTTTTGCCAAAAAAGTTGGTGGTAAAAAAGTCGAAGGTGCCCTTTAGCTGAGGAATAGAAACTTTTTTATCTACATATAGACCTCGAATTGGTGAAACATTGGTGTATGGGAAACGTCTATTTGGCGGCGATAGCAACGGGCAATATTAAGCATGCGAATTGGAGGCTTACCCACTCTTTCCATCTCGCGCACTTGGCCATTACTGGTGTGTGGTGTGAGTACTTGGTTGCCGTACTTTTGGTTGTATGGGGCTTTTACAAAGAAAGTTTCCCAGTCATCACGGGCTGGATGATCTTTGGGCATATTTAAGGCTTCAAAAGCGTAAAAGTCCCAATCGACCTCGGGATAGCTTTGTAGGGAGAACCCTAATTTTGCAAAAATCGCGACAATTTCTTCGATTGCCTGGCTTACTAAATGCAGGTGGCCAATCTTTTGGGCTTTGCCTGGTGCGGTAACATCGATTGATTGAGTGCTTAGTGCAGAGTGCTTAGTACGTAATCGTTTTTTAGAGAGAGCTTTCTCGATTTCGGCTTTGGCGCTGTTAAGATCTCGGCCGAACGATCCTCGCTCGTTTGGATCGATGTTTCTAATTTCTTGAGCAAGAAGTGTGAAAATGCCATTCTTGCCAAATATTTCTATATAGCTTTGGTCGGCATTGTTGGAGGATGCGATAGTACTCTGTGCTTTTTCGAGCACTTCTTTGATTTTTGGATTCATGGCTAAATTGTACTATGAAGCTTTACTAAAACGAAATGCGAAAGTGTTTACTTTGGCGAAGGAGTCGCCTGTTTTTGGGCGTCTTGTGGTGGGCACTTTTTGTCTAGGAACAATTGTTCTGGGCAAACTATGCCACTTTTGGTGACACAAACACCACCTGCTGCTTTGTCTGCGGCTGATTGATAAGTGTTGCCAGCGGTTTTACACGCTTCGGCAGCTGTGGGGTTCATAGTTGGCACAACAGCCGAAGCTGAAGGCGAGCTAACTGTGACCGGAGAACTATTTGAAGTCACTTTGTTTGTTGCTGGTTTACCGCGGGTAACGGAATACAAGATGCCAAGAAGAACAAAGATGGCAACGACTATTAAAACAACAACGTTTGTAGCAATACCCTTTTTGGACAGAAGCATAATTTAATAGTAAATGATCATTGAGTCTGCTGCAAGTTGTCTCGTGGTTTGCATTCGTTTCTAAAGTAAGCCCATTCATCGCAAACTGTTCCATCTTTAAAAACACAATTTCCGGCTTCGGAACCATCGGAATTGGTGAACAAATCTAGGCGGCCTCTGTGCTTGGTACAATAAACAGAAGCGGGGTTAGCAAGGCCCATTGTGGGTGTGGGTGATGCTTGTTGGTAAACATCGGGTGGCGCAAAGCTATTAAAATCGTGTAAGTTTGCACGGTTCAGCAGGTACCACATTGTCGGTACTGTGATTATAAAGATAACAAAAACGATAAAGAGATTTTGGACGTAACCTTTTTTGAGCAGCATAAGTTAATAGTACTGTTAAGGTTGGCAACTGACAACTGATGGTGGTTTAAATAATCTTTTTGACGATTTCGTCGAAAGATTTAGGGTCTACTTGGGCGATTTGAGAAAGAACTTTGCGGTCTAGTTCTACTTTTTTGGCGTGAAGCAATCCGATGAATTTACTGTAAGAAGTATTGTGTGGTTTCAAAGCTGCCGAAAGGCGAACAATCCAAAGTGCGCGGAATTGCTGCTTTTTTTCTTTGCGGCCACGGTAAGCATCGACCCCGGCGTGAATTACAGCTTGTCTGGCTTGACGATACAAATTATGACGACCTAAATGGTAGCCTTTGGCTCGTTCCAATAATCTTTTATGTCGTTTGTGGGCTGTGACGCCTCGTTTTACCCTCATTTTAGTTGTAAGGCAGAAGTTCTCTTACGATTTTCATTTCTGGCTTGCTTACGCTTGTCCCTGTTTTGTAGCGGCTTTTCTGTGAATGATTTTTAGCATGCTTCAAGTGTCCTGCCATTTGACGACCGCGCAGAATTTTACCATTTTTGGTAATTTTGAACCTCTTATTCGCTGCTTTTTTCGTTTTCTGCTTCATTGTTTGGTTGCGCAAATTTTTCTTCTGCTGGTTTTTGTTTTTTAGTTTCCTTTGTTTCTTCTGACTTATGGTTTTTTTCTTCTTTTTGGAAAGCGCCTTTTACGCCTCTTATGACAGTTACATACCTTCTGCCTTCCATCCTGGCAGGTCGCTCTTCTACGACTTGATTATTAAGTTCCTGCTTTATTTTATCAAGAAGCTTTGGGCCAAACTCCTGATGGGTCATTTGGCGGCCCTTGAAAACTATCGAAACTTTGACAATATCGCCGCCTGCAAGGAACTCTTTAACTTTTCTTAAGTTTGTTTGAAGATCATGCTCACCAATAAATGGTGTAAAGCGAACTTCCTTAAGCTCTGTTTGTTTTGCTTTCTTGCGAGCTTCTCTTTCCTTTTTGTCTTCCAAGTACTGGAATTTTTTATAGTCAATAAGTTTTACAACCGGAGGTTTTGCTTCCGGGGCAATTTCGATTAAATCAACTTCAAACTCCTGGGCTTTTTTTAGGGCCTCTTCACGAGAAAGAACTCCATGTAGAGTTCCATCCTCCCCAATAACGCGCATTTCTGGGGCTGTGATTTGATGATTTAACTTGTAATACTTTTTGACTTTAATGCCTCCCGACGTACTTAAATTAACCTGATGATAGTATCATAATCGGCTCACAACTGACAACTAACCACTGCCAGTTTAAAATACTTATGATTTGGCCGCAATTTCTTGCCTAATTTTGGCGATAAAATTTTCAACTTTCATGACTCCCTCATCTTTGCCTTCTCTTGTGCGAACCGCAGCAGACTGTGCTTCCTCTTCCCTGCCTCCCACGACAAGTAGGTATGGAATTTTCAAGAGCGAAGCATCGCGAATTTTGGCTTGCAATGTCTCGTTTCTATCATCAACTTCGACGCGAAGAGCATCTTTTTCAAGTAGCTCTTTGACCTTTTGAGCATAAGTCGCGTTTTTATCGGAAATCGGCAAAATTATTGCTTGAGTTGGGGTAAGCCAAACTGGGAATTTTCCGGCAAAATGTTCAATGTAGACCGAAAGGAACCTTTCAATCGAGCCCATTAAGGCAAAATGAATTAGAACCGGTGTTTTTTGTGATCCATCGCTATCTACGTAAGTTAGGCCAAATCGCTGCGGTTGGACAAAATCTAGTTGCGGAGTTGCCAACTGCCACTCACGTCCAAGGGCGTCAGTGACCATGAAATCGATTTTTGGACCATAGAAGGCAGCTTCTCCGGGGGCAATGAAGTAATCGAGCTTATTTTCGCGGGCTACGTCTTCTAGAATTTTTTCGGCTTCGTCCCAAAGCTTTCTCTCGCCTAAGTATTTTTTAGTATCCTGCGGGTCGCTAAAAGAAAGC